>DATKJG010000257.1:0-2712 GCA_035543215.1 Phycisphaerales bacterium
GGTGTTCTGCACGGCGTCGTTCTTCGTGCTGGGACTCAAGGGCCAGACATGGGAGCCGGCGATCTTTCTCGCGGTGCCGATCATCACCATCTTCTACAGTTACCTCTACTGCATCTGTGCGCTGCTGGGGTTGGTCACGCGCTCCACCATCGCCGCGCTGCTGCTGACGATGCTCGCGTGGTTCTTCATGTTCGCGGTTGGAACGACGGAGAACTTCATGCTGATGGGGCAGAAGGCCATCGAACAGGAGGTCAAGGACCTCGATCGCAACATCCAGCGCCGAGAACTGGCGATTGAGCGCGTGCGGCAGCGCGGCACGGAAATCGACTTCGCCACCGCCAGCGCGCCGCTCCAGCAACTGCTGGACAAGGACCGCGCCGAACGCGAAGACTCGCTTCGCGCCAAGGCTAATCTCGATTTCGCGCACAGGATCGCCATGGGTGTGAAGACGGCTTTGCCCAAGACGTCGGAAACCATCGGCCTGCTGGAGCGCTGGATGGTCGATCTCGCCGAGTTGCCCGCGGTGCCGGAGGACGCATTGGACAGGAACATGGAGGTGGAGGCCGAGGTCAATGCCGCCACGCGCCCGGGCGGCCGACCGCCTCGCCGCAGCAATGAGCACATGGAGCAGGTGCAGCGAACGACCGAGGAGGCGCTGCGGAGCCGCTCGGTGTGGTGGGTGGTCGGCACGTCGCTGATTTTCGAAGCGTTTGTGCTTGCGATCGCGGCGTGGATCTTCTGCCGGCGCGATTTCTGATCTATGCGCCTCGCCCCAAATCTCTGCCTCGATCGCGGGCCGCGATGACCGCTTCGCGCACGATGCGCTCGAAGGCCGCACGCTCGAAGACGCGCAGGGCCGCTTCCGTCGTGCCGTGCGGACTGGTCACGGCGCGCCGCAATGCTGCGGCATCGGCTCCCTTCTGATCCAGCATCGCCGCCGCGCCGACGATCATCTGCTTCACCAGCAGCCGTGCGTCATCGCGCGGCAGGTCAACCGCCTCGGCCGCCGCCTGCATCGCTTCAGCCATCAGGAAGATGTACGCCGCGCCGCTGGAACTGACCGCCGTCACAGCATCCAGAAGCGATTCATCGAGCATGACGGTCTTGCCCAGCGCGTCGAACAGGCTGCGCGCAAGTCGCTCATCGCCTTCCCGCGCGCCCATGCCCAGCGTGATCGCTGTCATCCCCTTGCCTATCTGGCACGGCGTGTTCGGCATACATCGCACAATCCGCGCCTGCGGCCCGAGCGCGTGATGAATCCGGCCGCTGTCGATTCCCGCCATGATCGAGATGACCACACGCGGCCCGGTCACGGGCGTCAAGTCCTGCGCAACGTCGGCGAAGATCTGCGGCTTGACCGCCAGGATGATCTGACCTTTCTTGTTCAGTTCGTCCAGCGCCTCGCCGGCTGATGCCAACGTCCTGCAACCGGTCTCCGCATGCAGTGATTCCCGGCGTGCTGCATCGATCTCGACCACCCCAATCTCGCCCGGCGAAAAGACTCGCTGCGCCACCGCGCCTCGCACGATCGCCCCGCCCATGTTGCCGCCACCGATGAGAAGGAGGGAAAGCATGAAGCAGGAAGCATAAGCATAAAGGATGGCGTGATTCGAGCGGTCGTCGCTGACGACACGACGATCGTCACCATCTCAAGGCACACGATCACCGCGGCGATCATCCAGACCGCGACGATGTTGTGCTTTATGGTTTCTGCTTTATGCTTTACCCATGGCTGAGCCCAACGGCTACACCGGCTCCTACCAGTTGCCCTTCGAGCAGCCCGTGACCGACCTTGACAGGCAGATCGCTGCCCTCGAGGCTCGCGAGGACGCCGCGACGCTGCAGCAGGAAATCAAGGCTCTCAAGAAGAGCCGCGAAAGCCTGCTGGAAAAGCTGTACGACAACCTCGACCCGTGGGACGTGGTGCGCGTCGCGCGGCATCCCGGCCGGCCGCAGACCTCCGACTACATCCAACTCATCTGCCGTGACTTCCGCGAACTGCATGGCGACCGGCACTTCGGCGACGACCCTGCCGTCATCACCGGCTTCGGCCGCGTCGGGCCGCACAAGGTGTTGATCGTCGGCCACCAGAAGGGCAAGACCACCGCGGAGAAAATCGCCTGTCACTGGGGCTGCCCGCACCCCGAGGGCTATCGCAAGGCTCTTGCGAAGATGCGCCTCGCCGAGAAGTTCGATCTGCCGATCGTCACATTCATCGATACTCCCGGCGCCTGGCCGGGCATCAAGGCCGAGGAGCGCGGCCAAGCCGAGGCGATTGCCGTCAACCTGCGCGAGATGAGCCGGTTGCAGACGCCGATCGTCTCGGTCGTCATCGGCGAGGGGGGTTCGGGCGGCGCGCTGGGCATCGGCGTGGGTGATCGCGTGGCGATGATGCAGTTCGCGTGGTACTCGGTCATCTCGCCTGAAGGATGCGCCGCGATCCTGTGGAAGAGCGCCAATGAGCAGACCAACTCGGCTGCAGCATCGGCCTTGGCGTTGACCGCCACCGACAACCTTCGCAACGGCCTGGTCGATGACATCATTCCCGAGCCGCTGGGCGGCGCACACCGCAGTCCAAAGGTCGCGGCAGAGACGCTGCTCAACTGGCTGGTGGAGCACGTCGGCGAACTCAAGCGGTACAAGCCGGCGACACTGGTCAAGCGCCGCTACGAAAAGTTCCGTGCCATCGGAGCGGTGGGCACGACCGACTGA
>DATKJG010000258.1:0-2255 GCA_035543215.1 Phycisphaerales bacterium
CCATCGATCGTCAGCCCCTGTTTCTCGAGGATGATCTGCAGAGCCGGGTGCAGTCTAAACGGCCCGGCGACGCGGTGCATGTGACGGTGCGGCGGGCCAAGGTCGATGACAACGGCCGCGTCGTCAAGGATGCGAACGACGAGATCGTCATGGAGGTTCTCGAATTCGACATCACCCTCGGTTCGGCGGACGTGCTCGACAAGCAATCGCGCAACAACATGCGCACGGTCTCCAACAGGGTCCGCACTGCGAGGCGGATGGAGGCCGACGCCGTGACGCAGGCGTTCGCGCCCGAGCCGCAGGATGTGGCTATCAGCGGCGGTATGCGCATGGTCATGCAGCCGGACCCGCTGGATGAGCATCCGGTCATCATCAACCTGCTCACGCAGCAGGAGATGCTCATCGGCCAGACGCCCGATCAGATGCGCATGATGCGCGAGATGTGGGGTCGGCAACTGACGGATCTCATCGACCTCTCCAATCATCCGGGCCTGAGCCCGGAAGAGCGCGATCGCATGCGGCGGCTGGCCGAGCGATTTGCGCAGTTGATGAACGCCGAGCCGTGACCACACGCACAGTTCGATGTTGACGGTTGGGGCGGTGATCGCGTCGCGCAACGAAAAACTCGATGGCGATCGGTGCGTACGCCATCGAGTTTCTTTGTCCACGCGGGACAGCGATCGTCACTGAGGCGGTCGGTCAGACCGCGTGGGGCCGGGATGTGGTCCCGGCTGGTTCTGTATCAGGCCACCACTGCGTGGCCGAGGGTACGATGGCGCACCGCAGGTTGGAAGTCAAGAGTAAAGACTGCTCATGTGGATGAATCGGGGATTCCGCCGTAGCCGCCAGCCTCGATGTTCCTAGGTGCGGCGGGACCAGAATGCTCGGAGCATGGCGCGGGACTGATCGTGTATCGAGGCGGCGGCGGAGTCCTGGGCGGTGGCGTCGAACGGCGCATCGCGCAGTGAGCCATCCAGTTCATTCAGCCAGGCCTTGGTGGTTCGCAGCGCCTTGGGCGGCTTCTGCGCGAGAGCGCGGGCACGTTCCATGGCCTGCGCGAGCGCCGCCTCGGGCGATGGCGCCAGGTGAGTGGCCATTCCTCGGCGATGCGCCTCGACGCCGTCGATCAACTCGCCTGACAGGAGCAGGTTCCGCGCTGCGCCATCGCCGATGGCCAGTCGAAGCGTGGGGATGGTCACCGCGGGTGAGATGCCGATCGTGTGCACGGGATAGCCGACTCTCGCATCGGCGGCGACAACGACGAAATCGCACGCCGAGAGGATGGCGCAGCCGCCTGCGATCGCCGCTCCGTGTACGGCCGCGACCACGACCTGCGGCAGCCGGCGCAGCCCGCGATTGAGCAGACTCAGGCGCGCGATGTACTGCGGCAGGAGGTCGGACTGCTCCACAGCGGCCCCCAGGTCGAATCCCGCGCAGAACGCAGCGCCTTCGCCGCGAAGCACGACAACGTGAATCGCTGAGTCGGACGCGATGCGCGCCAGCGACTGATCCAGGGCGTCGAACATCGGCAGCGAAAGGGCATTGCGCTTCGCCGGGTCGTTCAGCGAGATCATCGCGATTGGCCCATCGATCGAGTGCAGGATCATCGCACGGCGTCCTCAGAACAGAATCAGTCCAAGCGCCATCCATGCGCCGACCACGAGCATGGCGATCGCGGTGTAGCCCACGATCTCGCGAGCCTTCGCGCCCGTGATGGCCAGCAGCGGCAGGGCCCAGAACGGCTGCAGCATGTTGGCCAGTTCATCCCCATACGCCACCGACATGAGCATCGCGCCGGGGTCGATGCCGGCGTTGGCGCTGGCCTGCAGCGCGACGGGCCCCTGCAAGCCCCACTGCGCGCCGCCGGAGGGCACGAACAGGCCCACGAGCGTGGCCGAGACGAACGACATCGCCGGCAGCGTTCGCGCATCGCCCAGCCGCATGAACCCATCGGTCAGCATCTCGATCATGCCCGATACCTTCATCAGGGCCATGATGCCGGCGTAGATCGGGAACTGCACGATGATCGCCCCGCAGTCGCGGGCGCCGTCTTCGACCGCATTCATGTATGCCTTGGGCGAGCGATGCAGGAGCAGCCCCAGCGCGAACATCAGCGCGTTGATCTCGTTGATCTGAATGTTGAGGAAGCCGCTGGCATGCACATAGCGCGTGAAGCCCGCGAGCAACAGCATAGCCAGCAGGCCGACGACGATGCCGGAGCGATCGAGGCGGTCCGGGATCGAGAGGCCGTCGAT
>DATKJG010000259.1:0-5230 GCA_035543215.1 Phycisphaerales bacterium
ACATCCTCGCGCCGCAGCGTTCTCGCCTCCTTGACCACTTCCGCCGGCGATTCCTCCTGATCGAACACGACTTGCGTCAGGCCGTCGCGGTCACGCAGATCGACAAACGACAGGCCCTTGCCCTGATCGCGGTAGGTGTTGACCCAGCCCGCGAGGGTGATGGTCTGGCCGACGTGCTCGGCCCGGAGTTGGCCGCAGGTATGCGTGCGCTTGAGCATGATGGGTGATCGAACAGTCGTAGGAGGAGAAGAAGGGGGCAATCGTAGCGTTGAATGAACGAGCTCGGGTACTGGGCCCAGCGACCGAATGACGGCGGCTATGACGTGCAATTCGCAAGGACACCACGCGTCCGAGCCGGTGCGCGGCCTGGACCCGTCGCCTCGTGCCCCCTCGATCAATCGATATCGGTGTTGGACTTCGCCGCTGGCTTCGTTGCCGCGGTGCGTTTGGCTTCATCAGCCATCGTGCGGATGTTCGCCATGCCGCGTTTGACGATGTCATACGACGGCTTGCCTCGGATGCCATAGCCGGTGTCCCAGGCGTCGCCGTGGTAGTACGGGCTCCAGAAGTAGCCGAAGAATCCGAACGCGCCGCTGGTGCGGTCGGCGAAGGTCTGCGTCCAGGCGCGGAAGAACGCGCGCCAGCAGCGCGCTTGCGCCTGGTGATCGCCCTCGGAGCCTTCCTCGATCACGTAGTTCCACGGATGGGCGCTGGCCCATGGCACGCTTGGGTAGCCGACTTCGCTCAAGAGCAGCGGCTTCTGCCACTTATGCGCGAAGCGAACCAGCTTGTCGCGCTCATCGGCCCACGCCTCGACCAGTTCCTCCTCGGCCGCGTTGGGGTCATCCCGCTTCAACTCGAAGTAGGAACTGACGCACATCACATCCATCATCGGCCAGAACTTGATCTTGTCGAAGCGGTCCCAGTTCGCCGAGTAGGCGATCTGGCCCTTGAATGCCTCGCGCACGCGATCCACCTGGCGCTGCCAGCGATCGAGCATGTCCTCGGTCGAGTTCAACTCGCTGCCGATGACCAGCAGGTCAACATCCGCAGCGTTGGCGACATCGACGAACCGGTCGGTGAAGGCGTCGTAGGTCTCCCACCAACGTTCCCAGTCCTTGGGCCGAATCACGCCGCGCCAGTCCTTTTCGCCCGGGTGCTCGATGAGCACGATCGGCAGGAGCGTGGTGTGCAGGCCGCGCTCTCGAGCACGCCGTAGGATGGCGATCAATTGCTCGTCGGTCGCGCACTTGCTGGCGATGTAGGTGATTTCCTCCGAATCGACGTATTGCTGAAACATCGGCGTCAACACGATCAGAGCATTGGCGCCGAGGTCGGCGATGGCATCCACCGACTCCAGGTACAGGTTCAGGTCATCAATGTGATGTGCGTTGATGGCGAAGCCCGTGATCGGACGCAGAGCCTCGACGTTGAGCCTCGTGCCGTCCTCCCGGACTGGCAGCGACTTGACTTCCACGGGACTTCCGTCCTCCCATGCGCTCACGTGCTTGGGATCGGCGTCGATCCACTCCGGCACCGCCAGCGCGAAAGGCGACAGGATGATCAGCACGATGATCAGTCGCGTGAGCGGGCGCAGACCGGCGTGCATGGCCTGGGGCATGGCCCTATCGTATGCGTCAGCGAAGTGGGCAGGAGGTCGGGAGGAGTGCCGATAAAGAAGGCAGGAGAACGCCCGGAGGAACAGCGACGTGCCTAGCACGCCACCACCACGACCGAAGCCTGTGCCACAGCATGCCGCGCCACGAAACGCCGCCAAGCCTGTGGCCGCGCGACGAAGCGAGGCCGCGGCACCTGTTGAGCAATCCGCTTCGCACGATCCGCCGGCGCGAGGCCAGGGCGCGGTGCTGTTCACAGCGTTCGAGCCCTCGGGAGATTCGCATGCTGCGCCGGTCATCGCCGAACTGCTCAAGCAGTCGCCGAACCTGCGCGTGTATGCATGGGGCGGGCCGAAGATGGAGGCCGCGGGGGCGACGATCCTGGGCCGCACGGCCGACGACGGCGCGATGGGTCTGGGAGCGCTCAGGCGCGCCGGCGAGGTGCGCAAGCAGATCAAGCGCATCAAGGAATGGATCAAGGAATATCGCGTTTTGGCGGTGGTGGTCGTCGATTCACCAGCAGCCAACTTTCCCGTCGCCAAGGCGGTGAAAAAGACCGGAGCCCGCGTCATTCACCTCGTCGCGCCGCAACTTTGGGCATGGGGCAAGTGGCGTCTGGGCAAACTCCGCAAACTGACGGACCTGGTTCTCTGCCTGCTGCCCTTCGAGGAGCAGTGGTTCAACGACCGCAACGTGCCGGCCAAGTTCATCGGCCATCCGGTGGTGAACCGGCCGCTGAACGAGGAGGAACTGAAGGAGTCGATGCGCGGCCTGCCGCAGAGTTCGCCGCGCATCGCCATCTTCCCGGGATCGCGCACGCAGGAGGTGAAGGCGAACATCCGGCTGCTGGCCAACGCCTTCCAGGAATTACAGGGTCGTTTCAGCGGCGCAACCGGCGTGATCGCGGCGATGAACCCGGAGATCGCCAGGATCGTGCGCAAGAAGGTCAAGGTGTTCCCGACAGGCCTGCACACGGTGACGGCCCAGGCTGACGCGGTCATCGCCTGGTGCGACCTGGCGCTGACGGTCTCAGGCACGATCACGCTCGACATTGCACGGCAACGCAAGCCGATGATCGGCGTGTACAAGGTGGGCATCATCTCCTGGCTGGGATCGAAGGTGCTGCTGCGCTCGCGCTTCTGCCTGCTTCCGAATCTGATCGCCGATCGCGAGATCGTCCCGGAATTCGTGCCGCATGTCGGCGGTGCAATGCCGATTGTGCGCTGGGCCAGCAAGTACCTGCTGGATTCGAAGAACTCAGCGATTCAGAGCGAGGAATTGGCGCGCGTCATTACACGCTACGCCAACAAGAAGCCGGCTGAGGAGGCGACGAAACTGATCCTGAAGGTGATCAAAGACGGCACGGCGTGATCACAGGTGCGGCACGGGATACACCGCGATCGCGCAACATCCGTTGCCATGGCGGTCGCTGAATGCGATCGTGCGCCGTGATGGCGCACCCAGAGGCAGGCCTCGCTCCAGGCATCGATCCTGCCAGATCTTCAGGTCATGATCCGCCACCGTCTGGTCACGCACGAAAAGCACGATGAGCAGACCAGCCTGCAGAATGCCGGGATCCTTCGCGAGTTTCGTGATGTCCTGGCGCACGGTCGAAAGCAGTTGCGATGAATAGTTGGAATTGGGGCCTTCGGTTGTGAACTGCGAGACGATCTTGACCTCCAGCCAGAACGCGTCTTCCAGTGCACAGGCGTCCGGATCGTCGAACAGCGTGCCGCGCGAGCCTTCCTTGACCAGCGCGCGGCCATCCGCAGTAATCACGAAATCACAGCGCTCGCCCTCACTGATGCGGCGACGCAGCCGGTCGCCCGGATAGCGCTGCTCGCGATGCACGCCGAAACCTCCCGCCTCCAGGGCCTGACCGATCAGCGGATGCAGCGCGAGTTCATCCAGAGAATCCAGGCCGTACACCGCCTGTTCACAGTCGAGTTGTGCGAACCGCGCGCGCAATCCCGCTTCGACGGCATCGGCGATGTCGGCGGGGGAAAGTCGCACGCCGAGATGGTACGTGGCACCGGTCCTACTCACGTCAGAACGGCCACACGATCGGGGTGACGATCATCGTCGTCGCGTAGATGACCAGATTGAGCAGCCCGCCGAAGCGCACGAAGTCGCTGAAGCGGTAGCCGCCCGGGCCATACACCATCAGGTTCGTCTGGTACCCAATCGGCGTGGCGAAGCCGCACGAGGCCGCGATCATGATCGCCATCACGAACGGCATGAAATCGACGCCCAGCATGCTTGCTGTCGCCATTCCGATCGGGAACATGAGCGCCGCCGCTGCGTTGTTGCTCATCACCTCGGTAAAGATCATCGTCATGCCGTAGACGATTGCCAGCGCGAGCAGCGGGCTGCTCCCCGCCCATCCGATGAAGTTGTTCGCGAGATACGCAGCGGCGCCGGTGGTCTCGACAGCCTTGCCCAATCCCATCGCCGCGCCGATGGTGAGGAGCACCTGCCAGTCCACGCTTCGCCGCGCAATCGGGCCGGTGATACAGCGCGTCAGCACCATCAGCCCCGCCGCCAGCAATGCGGCGTTGAGCATGGAGAGAATCTCGGTCGCCGCGACGATGATCATGCCGGCGAGGATCGCCAGCGCGACCCAGCCGCGCTCGTGCCTCGGCGGCGTGGAATCCTCCACGCGGCTGACCAGGTAGAAATCGCGCGAATCGCGATGCACATCCGCGAACGCCGGATCCGACTCAAGCAGCAGCGTGTCGCCGGGCTCGAGCACGATGTCGCCGATCTTTCCCCCGAGGCGCTTGCCATTGCGCGCAACCGCGACCACCACCGCGTTGTATTCGGAACGGAACCGACCGTCCCTGATCGTCTGGCCGACGACCCGGCAGCTGTCGGAGACGACGGCTTCGATCAGGCAGCGGCGGCCGCGCGGAGCATCGAGTTTGAAGACCTGATTGGTCGCCGGCCGCAGGCCGCGCATGCGTTGCAACTCGACGACGCTGCCGACGACGCCCACGAATACCAGCCGGTCGCCGCCCTGCAGACGCTGCGTGGGGCTGACCATGGGGATGATTTCGCCACCGCGATCGACCTCCATCAGATAGGTGCCGGGCAATTGTCGCAGGCCGGCCTCCTCAATCGTGCGGCCATCGATCGCGCTTCCGGTCTCGACCATCATCTCCGCGGTGTACTCGCGCGGATCGGCCTGAAGATTGATCGGCGGCGTGCGATCGTTCAGAAGCCAGCGCGACATCGTCAGCACGTAGATCACGCCGACGATCGCGCATGGCACACCCACGCGCGTGATGTCGAAGAAGCCCATGCCCTCCGGCGACTGGTTATGCGATTGCTGATATCCGATCAGCAGTCCGTTGACGACGACATTGGTGCTGGTGCCGATGAGTGTGCACAGGCCGCCGAGGATGGCGGCGAAACTCAGCGGCATCATCAACCGGCTCGGCGAGAGGCGCAGTTTCTTGCCCCAGTCGGTGACGATCGGCAGCATCATGGCCACGAGTGGCGTGTTGTTCATCACCGAACTCATGGCGGCGACGGGGAGGATCATTCGCGCCTGAGCACCGAGCACGGTCGTGGGCCGGCCAAGTACGCGCTGGGCGATCCACTGCATCCCGCCG
>DATKJG010000260.1:0-3066 GCA_035543215.1 Phycisphaerales bacterium
AACGTCGTTAAGGCCTCGACCTGCGACTTGATCCAGCCCTTGTCGCGCTTCAATTCCGAAGCCATGATCGCGGCGACTTTCGGCGCGGCTTCCACCGCCGCCTTGGCGTCCAGCAGTAGGCAGCGGGTGCGGCGCGACAATACGTCCTCGACCGTGCGCGCCATCTCGAAGCGCGTGGCCCAGACGACCTCCGCCGCCCGTGCCGCGAGATTCGGATGCAATCGCTCGCCCAGCGCGGCGTCGGATCGAATGAGCGATTCGATATCCATCGCATCCGCGCCGAAGTGCGCCAACTCGCCGAACCGCTCGCTGTTCTCGTGGAAGCCGTGCACATTCAGCGTCTTGGTCACGCACGGGCTCGCGGGCAGTTCCGCAAACTCGGCGGCCTTGTTCACCGCCTCCTCGGCCATGTGGCGATAGGTGGTCCACTTGCCGCCGCCGATGGTGACGAGGCCCGAATCGGAAATGTGAATGGTGAAGTCGCGCGACACGCTGGCCGTGCCCTTCGATTCATCATCGGGATCTCCCACCAAGGGTCGAATGCCCGCGAACACGCTCAGCGCATCATCGCGCGTGACGGCCTTCGCGAGATAGCGCGAGGCGTTCGTCAGAATGAACTCGATCTCCTCATCCAGCGCGCGCGGCTCGATCGTCACGTTTTCGATCGGCGTGTCGGTCGTGCCGATGACCGTCCGATCGTGCCAGGGAATCGCGAACAGCACGCGGCCATCGTCAGTGTGCGGCACCATGATCGCGCACTCGCCTGGCAACACGCTCCGGGGAAACACCAGATGCACGCCTTGGCTGGGCCGGATCATGGGCTTGCATTCGGGCTCGTCCAAGCGTCGCACGCCGTCGAGAAACGGCCCACAGGCGTTGATCACGACCTTCGCTTGCACGTGAAACTCCCCGCCCGTCTCGACGTCGTGGCACTTGACGCCGTCGATCATGCCATCGCCTGATTTCGTCAAGCCGACGGCCGCGACGTAGTTGACAACCGTCGCGCCCTGCTCGATCGCCGTGCGTGCGAGGTTGATCGCCAGGCGCGCATCGTCGAACTGGCCATCGTGATACTGCGTTCCGCCGCGCAGACCGTCCTCGCGCAGCGTAGGAACGCGTTCGAGCACCTCCTCGCGCGACAGCATCTTCGAGCGCGCGAAACCGAACTTGCCCGCGAGCAGGTCATACACCTTCAGCCCGATGCCGTAATACGGCGACTCCCACCACGCGTAACTGGGCACGACGAACGCGAGATCGTGAACCAGGTGCGGCGCGTTGCGGCGCATGATGCCGCGCTCGCGCAGCGCCTCCATCACGAGACTGATGTTGCCCTGTTGCAGGTATCGCACCCCGCCGTGTACCAATTTCGTGCTGCGACTCGAAGTGCCCTTGGCGAAATCGGACTGCTCGACGAGCAGCGTCCCGTAGCCGCGCGAGGCGGAATCGACGGCGATGCCGAGTCCCGTTGCCCCGCCGCCGATGATGACGATGTCCCACGGGTTGGACCGCGTCTCGCCTGCGCGCTTGAGCATCTCGTCGCGGTTCATCACTCGCGCGCCCATTCGCGCGAGCGATCCAGCGCCATCGTCCATCGCTGGCGCAACGCGCGAGCCTGGTCAGCCTGCATCTTCGGCTCGAAACGCTTGTCGACCTTCCACTTCGACACGATCTCGTCCGGGCTCTTCCAGAATCCGACAGCCAAACCCGCGAGATACGACGCGCCCAGCGCGGTCGTTTCGGTGATGGTCGGCCGCACGACGGGAATGCCGAGCAGGTCGGCCTGGAACTGCATGAGAAGGCTGTTCACCGATGCTCCGCCATCGACGCGCAACTCGCTCAGTCGCATCCCGCTGTCCCGATGCATCGTGTCCAGAACGTCGGCGACCTGAAAGGCGATCGATTCCATCGCCGCCCGCGCGATGTGGGCGGCGGTCGTGCCGCGCGTGATGCCGGAGATCGAGCCGCGCGCGTATTGGTCCCAGTGCGGCGCGCCCAGGCCGACGAACGCCGGCACCAGGTACACGTCGCCGTTGTCCTTGACCTTGCGCGCCAGTTTCTCGACGTCCTTCGATGACTTGATGATGCCCAGGCCGTCGCGCAGCCACTGCGTCACCGCGCCGGCGATGAAGACGCTGCCCTCGGTGGCGTATTCGATCTGCCGCCCGATCCTCCAGGCAATGGTCGTGAGCAACTGGTGCGGCGAGATCTTCGCGCTGGCGCCGGTGTTCAGCAGGATGAATGCACCGGTGCCGTAGGTGCACTTGGCCATGCCGGGCTTGACGCACATCTGACCGAACAGCGCCGCCTGTTGATCGCCCGCGATGCCGGCAATGGGAATGCCTTCGAATCCCTTGGCACTCGCTTCGGCAACGACCTCGCTCGAACCGCGGATCTCGGGGCACATGCTGCGCGGCGTCTTGAGAATGCCCAGCAACTCATCATTCCACTGCCCGCTGTGAATATCGCACAGCAGCGTGCGCGAGGCGTTGCTGGCATCGGTCGCGTGCGTGCCGCCCTGCGTCAAGTGCCAGATCAGCCACGTGTCGATGGTTCCGAACGCCAGTTCGCCGCGCTTGGCGCGATCCATCGCGCCAGCGACGTTCTCGAGCATCCAGCGGATCTTGCTGCCGCTGAAGTAGGCGTCGAGCACGAGGCCGGTCTTCTGCCGCATCGTGTTCTCGCGGCCCTCGCGCTTGAGTTGCTGGCACAGGTCAGCTGTGCGGCGATCCTGCCAGACAATCGCGTTGTGAATCGGAGTGCCGGTCTTGCGATCCCAGATGACAGTCGTCTCGCGCTGATTGGTGATGCCGATGCCGGCAATGTCCTTGGGCTTGGCCTTCGCCTTGCGCATCGCGGCGCGGGCGACGTCGAACTGCGATTTGACGATCTCCACCGGATCGTGCTCGACCCAGCCGGGCTTTGGATAGTGCTGCTTGAACTCATTCTGCGCCACGGCCTTGAAACGGCCGTTGCGATCGATGAGGATCGCGCGAGATGATGTGGTTCCCTGATCGAGCGCGAGAATGTAGGCCATGGCGGGGCAAGCTCCTGGCTGGGAAGTGGAAC
>DATKJG010000261.1:0-5644 GCA_035543215.1 Phycisphaerales bacterium
GGTGCGTTCGCGCGGCTGGAGGCCATCCTGGCCGGGGTCGATCTGAATGCCGGGGGGCAGATCGCCGCCAAAGAAGCGACGAAGCATGTCATCATCGAAGGGGAACTGCTGAAGCCCGCCGCCCGCGCCGCTTCGTGCGACCGGCTCAACGTGCATGGTCGAACGAATATTGACCACCGAGGGTTCGACGGCCTTGCTGCCGTGCTTGAAGGCATCCGACAGGTTGTAGGCCTGCTTGATCGCTTCGGCGGCCTTTTCGGGCCGTCCGGAATCCTGGGCGAACAGAGCATGCGATCCGGCGAGCGTTCCAAGCGTCGCCGCGATCGCAAGCACCGCCGTGCCGGCGACTCGTCGCGAGGATCGCATCGGGCGGCGGACGTGGATCTGGCTGGTTAGGGACATCGTGTGCTGACTCCTTTCAGAAGGATGATCATCGGCCGGCAGTCGTGAGCGGCCACTGATTGCAATTCCAAAACTACCCCCGTTGACAGTGGTTTGTTCGATCGAGGCCGACTGCCATAAATGCAGTCCATTGCAGGGGTTGCATGCGAATGTGAAGGATCCTCAATGGTTTGTTGTCCGGCTGGTGCGGTCTGAGGTTCAACGGTGGTCCCACCCTTGATTGGGATTCGGAGATCAATCATGCCGCTGTTCGTCGGACGACGGCCGGAGCGGCGCGCGAGGCGCTCGAAATATACTAGTGGTCGCTTACATCGACGTCGCGCCGCGCGAGTCCATCGCGCGCGATCGTCGCGCGCGGGCGCGACCTCGACCGAGAGTGGAATGGAAAAAACTGAAACGTGTCCAGTGTTTTCCGATTGACGTACATGGGAACAGTGGTACTGTTCTCACCAATGCGATGTGGCGGGGCGCCTGGGGGCGGGGGCCATGGAGCCGGTCCCCTCTTCGTCTGCGACAGCGTGAGTCGTCGGCGAAACGCATGGCTCGCGACAATGGTGGATGTACACCACACATGATCAATGGATCATTCGGCCCGAAACACAAGGGCCCACTCGTGAGCGCGCTGCCGCGAACCTTCAGCCTCAGCGTGCTCGCCTCCGCGGATGAAGGCTCATCGGATGATGAGCCGCCTGGGCGTTCGTCCCTGGCACTCGCGATACCAACTGCAAAGTCAGGCGGCCGAGGGCGCGGCAATTCCAAGAACGGCCACGGCAAACACAATGGCAGCAATGGCCATGCAGCCAGTGCGCCGGCTTCGCGCCGCAACGGCAAGGCTTCATCAGCCGACACGATCGCAGCGCCGGCCAGCACGACTCCTCAATCGTCAGCCGGCCCGTTCATCATCAGCCCGCGCACGCGCGAGTTCATGGCGCGCTGCTTCCCCGAAGTAACTGATGCGCAGTGGAATGACTGGAAGTGGCAACTGCGCATGCGCATTCGCGATGCCCAGATGCTGGCCCGGGTGCTCAATCCCACCGACGATGAACTGAGCACCGTCAATCAACTTGGCGGGCAACTTCCGGTGGGCATCACGCCGTACTGCGCCAGCCTGCTCGATCCCGACGATTCCCTGCAGGGCCTGCGCAAGACTCTCGTGCCGACCTCCGGCGAATTCCTGCACACTCCGGCGGAGGCGGATGACCCGCTGGCCGAGGATGCCGACAGTCCCGTGCCGGGCCTGGTGCATCGCTATCCCGATCGCGTGCTGTTCCTGGTCACGAGTTTCTGCGCGGTGTACTGCCGCTACTGCACGCGCTCGCGCCTCGTCGGCAAGACCGGCGAGTATCACTTCAATCACAAGCAGTTCCAGGCGGCCATCGACTACATCGCCGCGCACCCCGAGATTCGCGATGTGCTGATCTCCGGCGGCGACCCGCTCACGATGAACGACGACAAGATCGAGTGGCTACTGTCGCGCCTGCGGGCCATCCCGCACGTCGAGTTCATCCGCATCGGCTCCAAGGTGCCGGTCGTTCTGCCGCAGCGCATCACGCCCGCGTTCTGCGAGATGCTCAAGAAGTATCACCCGTTCTGGATGAGCGTTCACTTCATGCATCCCGATGAAGTCACGCCCGAGGTTGCGCAAGCCTGCGGCCGGCTGGCCGATGCGGGCGTGCCGCTGGGCAGCCAGACGGTGCTCAACGCCGGCGTCAACGACGATGTCGAGACGATGAAGCGTCTCATGCACGGCCTGCTCAAGATTCGCGTGCGGCCGTACTACATCTATCAGTGCGACCCGATTCCGGGATCATCGCATTTCCGCACGCCTATCGAGAAGGGCCTGGAGATCATGGAAGGCCTGCGCGGCCACACCACGGGCTACGCGGTGCCGCAGTTCGTCATTGACGGCCCGGGCGGCGGCGGCAAGATTCCCCTCCAGCCCAACTACTTCATCGGCCGCGATGGCGACGACGTGTTGCTGCGGAATTACGAAGGCAAGATCTTCCGGTATCCCGATCCGATTGCCCGCGCATAGCCGGCATGCTGGATCACGCCTCAGACTTGGGCGGTATCCCGGTGTGACAGGTGGCCAGTCGCGTGATTTGATGCTCTTATGACGGGCGCCCGCCGGGAAGGACTGCAGGGTTCAACCGGAGCACGCGCATGCCCGGGATGCTCGCATCGCACGAGATTCGCGTCCAGGTCGGCTTCATGCCGCTGGCCGGCACGCTTGCTGCGCCGGTGAACGCCAGCAGGCTGGTGATTTTCGCGCATGGATCAGGGTCGAGCCGGCACAGCCCGCGGAACCAGGCCGTCGCGGTGGAACTGCAGCAACATGGCTGCGCCACGCTGTTGATGGATCTGCTGACCGAGGCGGAATCGCTCGATCGCAACAATGTCTTCGATATCGATCTTCTGGGAACTCGCGTGGTGGAAGTCGCTCGCTGGATTCGCAGCGAAGGCGATCCGGCGATCGCGCACCTGCCCATCGGGCTGTTCGGCGCCAGCACAGGCGCGGCGGCGGCGTTGGCAGCTGCGGCCGAACTGGACGATGAGGCCCGCGCCGTCGTTTCGAGAGGGGGGCGGCCCGACCTCGCAGGCCACGACCTACCGCGCGTGACCGCCCCGACGCTGCTGCTGGTCGGCTCGCTCGATCATGAGGTGCTTGAGCTCAATCGTCAGGCGCAGAAGCAGATGCGCTGCGAGAACCAGCTCGTCGTCATCCACGACGCCACGCACCTGTTCGAGGAGCCCGGCACGCTTGAGCAGGTCGCGCAGCACGCCGCCGGTTGGTTCGGCGAATACATGCCCGCCCCTGCCCCCCAGTAGCCGATCGCGCTTGCGGCCGGCGCAGCGTTTCCTACGCTGTGGGCGCATGCTCATCGGCCTGACCTACGACCTGCAGCAGGACTATCTCGACGACGGCTATTCCGAGGAGGAAACCGCCGAGTTCGATTCCATCGTCACCATCGACAGCCTCGAGGATGTGCTGCGCGCGATGGGCCACGAGGTCGACCGCATCGGCCGGGCATCGAACCTGATGGAACGCCTGTCGCGCGGCGACCGCTGGGACCTGGTCTTCAACATCTGCGAGGGGCTGCACGGCATGGGCCGCGAATCGCTTGTGCCGGCCCTGCTCGATGCGTTCGAGATTCCCTACACCTTCTCCGATCCGCTCGTGTGCGCGATGACGCTGCACAAGGGCATGGCCAAGCGCATCGTGCGCGATCTGGGATTGCCCACGCCGGATTTCGCCGTCGTCAGCACCGACGCGGCGATCGCCAAAGTCAATCTGACGTTCCCGCTGTTCGCCAAACCCGTGGCCGAGGGCACCAGCAAGGGCGTGACGAAGGACTCCAAGTGCGACACGCCGGCCCAACTGGCGCGAACGTGCCGGGCGCTGCTGGAGCAGTTTCGTCAACCGGTGCTCGTCGAACGTTACCTGCCGGGCCGCGAGATGACCGTCGGCATCCTCGGCACCGGCGAGCGCGCTCGCGCGTTGGGCGCGATGGAGGTGCATCTGCTCAAGGACAAGGGCGCCGAGGGCGAGGGCTACTCCTACGCCAACAAGCACGACTGGGTCGGCAAGCTCCACTACGTGATCGTGAAGGGCCCGATCGCCGACGAGGCCTATGCGCTCGCGCTGAAGGTGTGGCGCGGTTTGGGCTGCCGCGATGGCGGGCGGGTCGATCTTCGGGCCGATGAATCGGGCCGGCTGAACTTCATCGAGGTCAATCCCCTGGCCGGCCTGCATCCGCAGATCTCTGATCTCTCGATCCTGAACAACCTCGCCGGCTTCAAGTACCCCGACCTGATCGGCGCGATCGTCGACTCGGCGATGGAGCGCGTCACGTCAGCGCCAGCAGTCCGCGCGTGAGACGTTGTACGATTCATGACCATGCGCGTCCTGATCGTCTATGACCACGTGCCAGATGACGCCGCGCCGGACCAGGCAGATGCGCTGGTGCAGGCACGGGCGATCTCAAACGCGCTGGAGACGCTTGGCCACGAGTGGATGACGCTGGGCGTGACGCTCGATCTCGAAGCCGCACGCGATGCGATCGCGCGGCTGGCCCCTGATCTCGTCTTCAACCTGGTCGAATCGCTGGGAGGCTCGGGCCGCTTGATTCACGCGCTGCCCGCGCTGCTTGACACGATGGGCGTTCCCTACACCGGTGCGAGCGCCGAAGCCCAGTTCATCACGTCGCACAAGCCACTGGCCAAGACGCTGCTCGCCGCTGAGGGCATCGCCACGCCCGACTTCATGACACTCGACAAACTCCGCCAGACGCTCGCCATGGACACCGTCGAGCGCCTCGCTGCGAAGCGATGGATCCTCAAGAGCATCTGGGAGCATGCCTCGATCGGCCTCGACGCATCGTCCGTCATCGACACCAATCACGTCGCGACGATCCTGCGTGAACTTGAAGCGCGACTCGATCGACTCGGAGGGGCAGGCTTCGCGGAGGAGTACATCGATGGCCGCGAGTTCAACATCTCATTGCTGGGTCGGGGCGAAGAGGTGACGCCGGGCGTGTGGATGCCGCAGGTCCTACCGCCGGCGGAGATCGCCTTTCGCGAGCAGTCCAAGTGGGGGGGCCGGCCGAAGATCGTCAATTACGACTGCAAATGGAACGAGGACTCGTTCGAGTATCAGAACACCGAGCGCGTCTTCGAGTTCAGCGAGGATGACGGGCCGCTGCTTGAGCGCCTCACGCAGATTGCGCGCGCGTGCTGGGTCATCTTCGAACTGCGCGGCTACGCGCGAGTGGATTTCCGCGTGGATGCCAACGGCGAGCCGTGGGTGCTCGAGGTCAACACCAATCCCTGCCTGTCGCCCGATGCCGGATTCGCCTTCGCGCTGCAGCGGGCGGACGTTGCGTGTTCCGACGCGATCGGGCGCATCATCGACGACGCGATGTCACGGGCCGGCGGCACACACGCGGCTGCTCGATCACCATGAGCATCGCCCCGGCCATCACCTTCCGCGGCGATGCGCGGCCGTCAGATTCGCAGGCGGTGCGCGTGCTCGTCGCCTCGTCGGAGTTCTTCTCGCCGGAGGAGATCGACATCGCCGTGGAGTTGATCGACGATCGGCTGGCCAACGGCGAGGCGAGCCACTACCGCTTCGTGTTTGCGGAGGCGGGGGCGAGTGCCGGCGAGCCCGTGGGGTACGCCTGCTTCGGCCGTATACCGGGCACGCAGGCGAGTTTTGATCTGTACTGGATCGCCGTGCGCAACG
>DATKJG010000262.1:0-2270 GCA_035543215.1 Phycisphaerales bacterium
ACGAGCCAGTCACGCCATTCAATGGCGGTCTGGACGGCGGAGAATGACGGCACATCGGTCGATGCGCTGGGCGGCGCCGGCGCCGGGGCGACCAGAGCGGAGCGCGCGAGTGATTCACGCGGCGGGACAGTGCTGATCGCAGGAGGCTCACTTGTCACCGGCTTCGCGATGTCGGGAATCGACAGGTTCAGCCAGGGAATCGTGACTGTCGCGAGCGCCGGCGTTGCCGACGCTTCGATGCTTCGCGGCTCGACGTTCGAAGCGACGGAAGCGCCAGAGTCGCAGGCTGACGGGGTCGAAGCGGGGCGACCCGAACCCGCGACTGACGGTGACGGATGGCTCGCCGGCCCTCTGAGCGGGTCCGGCGAGCCCTCCGACGCCGTCGAGGCTGCGGACTCGGGCGTCAAGGATGTCTGCGTCCAATATGAGAAGGGCGCAGGTTGATCGAAGACAGGTTTGGCGGGCGCTGAAGTTCGAGGCTGGGCCTCGCGTGCGGCATCGTTGTTGGTTGGAGGCGCGACGGACGGCCGGTTCGTCGGCGTGAGCGATCCCACGCCCGGCGACGCTGGCGGTTGGGAGCTGCTCTCAGGATTCCCCTCGCGCATCGACGCGAACAACCGCGGCGTGCCGACCTCATCCGCGAAGTTCAGGGCCGGCGCGAGCGGCGGGGCCAGCAGTGCCAGCAGCACGATCAGCCACAGCGCGTGCCGCGTCGATGGCCGGCAGCGGACGAAGCGGCAGATCACGGCGACGACAATGGCCAGCGGAATCGCGCCCAGGGCGTTGTGCCAGAGCAGGTCCATCGACATGGCCGCGATGAGCGTCATTTGCCGCGGCCCTCGCTTCGGGCGGATGGTGTGCGGGCTTCGAGCTGATCGATGTGCCTCTGCAACTCGGCAAGTTCACCGGGGCTGAAGCGCTCGGTCTTCATCAGCTGCAGGACCAAGGGAGCCGCCTCGCCATCGAACAGTGCATCCATGACGGCCTTCAGCCGCGAGCGCGTGACCTGCGTGCGGCTGGCCACGGCCTTATAGACGTAGGCGAGATCCGACTTGTTGGAGCGGACGTAGCCCTTCTGTTCGAGGCGCGTCAGGAACGTCAGGACGGTGGTGTAGGCGACGCGGCGGCCGGAGGCGTGCAGGCGATTCATCACCTCGCGCACGGTGGCCGGGCCGGCATCCCACAGGGCCTTGAGCACCTGCAGTTCCGCTTCGCCGAGTTCGTATTCGCGTTGACCCATGGAAAGGAGTCTGGTTTCCGGCGACGGGCGTCAAAGGGGGGGTCTAGGCGATCCGATCCTCCTACAGCTGTCGTAGGCTCAACCTACTACTGGTGTCGTAGTGTGTCAATGGGAAATCGTTGCAGAATCTTTCGCTGGATTTCCAGATGGATGCGTCGCGGAGGCAGGTCTGTCACGACGACAACACGCTGGCGACGCTAATGTGTTGTCAGCCCGCCGGTTGCGTTGTCCACCGGCCATCCACTGTCAATTCAGGCAAGGTCACTCCCATGTCCAAGGCCATCGTCGATCCCCAGGAACTCCGCCGCTTCGCCCAGGATCTCAAACGCTTCAACGACCAATTGGGGGGCCAGATGTCCTCCCTGCATGGTCGCATGCTGGCCCTGGGCCAGACCTGGCGCGACCAGGAGCACACCAAGTTCGCCGAGGAGTTCGAGCAGACGATGAAGGTGCTCAGCCGCTTCATCGACCACGCCAACAAGCACATTCCGTTCCTGGTGCGCAAAGCCGACCGGGTTGAGGAGTATCTGCAGCAGAGGTAGGCGATTGGCTGACCACGCCCGAGTCACGAATCTCGATGCCCTGCGGCACTTCAAGGCCGCGCTGCAGTCGTTTCAAGAGGACGCCACCGTCGCCCTGAGCGAAGCGACCACCGACGCCCAGCGCGGACTTTGGTACATCGGCAACGACTGCAAGGCCCACTGGCAGCGCGAACTCAAGAAGCGCAACGAGAAACTCAACCAGGCCAAGGCCGAACTCTTCAAGAAGCAACTGGAATCCAACGACACGCGCACCAGCGCCGTGGTGGAGCGCAAGAACGTGCAGCGCTGGGAGGCCGCGGTGGCCCAGGCCGAGGAGAAACTCCGCCGAATCAAGCACTGGAGCACGGCTCTCGAGCGCGAGTTCATGCTGTTCAAGGCGGGCATGCAGAGCATGAGCAACATCGTGGCTGCGGATCTGCCCAACGCCACAGCCCGAATCGAGCGCATGATCCGCAGTCTCGAGGAGTACATCCGGCTCGCGGCCCCCA
>DATKJG010000263.1:0-4799 GCA_035543215.1 Phycisphaerales bacterium
GCAGTCGCTGGCCGTCGCCGATTACAACCGCGATGGCTTCCCGGACATCGCCCGCGCCATGGGCGATGGCACCAACGGCCTGTTCGAGATCCTCCACGGCAACGGCAATGCGACCTTTCAGCCGGCGGTGCACTATCTCGTGCCGCCTCCGCTTTCGAGCATCGGCGGCGGCGTGCTCGCCTCGGGCGATTTCAACAGCGACAGCAAGCCCGATCTCGCCCTGGCCGTCTTCGGCGCAAGCCCCAGCCTGCGAGTCGTGCTCAACACGACGAATGCGAATCTGTGCCCGGCCGACATCGTCAGCACGGGCGCGAGCGCCAATCGCGTGGATGTCAACGACCTGCTCGCGGTGATCACGCAATGGGGCCCATGCCCCGCGCCGCCCGCCGCCTGCCCGGCCAACATCGCCACAACCGGCTCCAGCAGCGTCGATGTCAATGACCTGCTGGCCGTGATCACCACGTGGGGCCCGTGCCCGTAAGCAGTCGCTGTTCTACCCCGCGTTGCGCCGCCTGCGCGAATCCGCATTGAATCCGCCCACATTCACCCTTTCATCATCGAATGGCCCTTTGGGTGGGCAGAGCGCAGCGAAACGGACCACCGCCGCCTCAGGTGTTTGATCGTGCCGCGCCGCATTCGGGGCACGCCGTCGCCTCTGGCGTGCCGCGCAGGTCGTAGGCGCACTTCGGGCACAGGCCGCGGCGGATGCGCCGCCATCTCCGCAACACAAACGGCCCAGCGAACAGCAGCCACAACACCACCACATAGAACACCGTGTTGATCGCGAACCCGGGCCAGATGGGGACAAACGGTGTCAACCTCCACGAATACTTAGAGCCGCTGAAGGCGTAGCCGCCGCGGATTTGGCGCGATGAGGTCGCATCAAGTTCAATCTCACAACGCATTCCTCGGAACGGCCAGCCACTTGCAAAGAACTGCCGCAAGTCATTGAGAGCGTCATCACTAAACTCGCCTTCCGGGTGTAAGCGACGTGCCCATTGCGGAAGCACTGCACTCGGATGGCGGTAGCTGGCGAAGGAGGCAGAATCCTTCGCGTCGCCGCTATACACGCTTCTGGACCGCTCAGACGAAACCAAGCAACATCCTTGCGCCTGCCACACCGCCGCCGTCCACCATTCGCGCACCAAGCCCCGATCATCTCGCTCGACTGCCGCCGCACTGAAACTTGGGCTGATTCGTCGAAGGTCCGCCATGCCCTTTGCACCGAATCCCCACGCGACCGCGACGTTGACGATCGCGCCGAGGGTCAGGAACACGCAGATTCGCAGGGCCCAGCGTCGCACCGCAGCAATCGTATCGGCGCCGCTGCTGCAGCGAACAGCCCGCAACGGCCGACCGTATCTGAGCCGGCCCCCCACGCCCCAGCCCCACAAGAAAACACACGCATGTCGGAATCGCAACAGGCGCAGGCGGACGGGGCACAGGAAGCGGCAGCGCCGCCCACGACCCGGCCTCCCACGCGCGCCCAGGAAATGCTGCTGGATTTCCTGCAGGAGCACGATGCGGCGTGCCCGGTGTGCGGCTACAACGTGAGGGCCCTCACCCGGCCGATCTGCCCCGAGTGCAAGCAGGAACTGACGATCACCGTGGGCGTGACGCGGCTTCGCCTGGGCTGGCTGTTCGCATCGCTGGCGCCGGGCTTCTTCTCCGGCATCGCGGCCTGTTTTGTGCTCATTCCCATCGGCGGGACGCTGCTGTTCGGCAACCAGTCGCCGCCGATTCTGATCATCGCGCTGGACCTGTTCGGCTGGTGCAGCGGCATCTTCGCGATCATCCTCGCGTACAAGCGCCACCGGTTCCTCGCCCTGCCGCTGGCGCAGCAGCGCTGGTTCGCGCTGATGATGTGGGGCATTCACATCACCGCGTTCGTGCTGTTCGTGCTGTTCGCGGCCCTGTTCCTGTGAAGTGGCCTAGCGTGCCGTGGCCTCCGCGCGAACTTCCCTCAGGACCGTGACTTTGATCTCGCCGGGGAAGGTCATTTCCGCTTCCACCTTCTGCGCGATGTTCTGCGCGATGAGGAACGCGTCGGCGTCCGTGGCTTTCTTGGCATCGACGATCACGCGCACCTCGCGGCCGGCTTGGATGGCATGAGCCTCGGTGACGTTCGGCTGCTCCTTGGCGATCGTCTCCAACTGCTCCAGGCGCTTGATGTACATCTCCATCGACTCGCGCCGCGCGCCGGGACGCGCCCCGCTGATGGCGTCCGCCGCCATGACGATGGGCGTGTAGGCCGACGTCGCATCGACATCGCCATGATGGCCGGCGATGGCGTTGAGGACTTCGGACTTCTTCTCGCCGTACTTGCGGACGAACTCCATGCCGATGGCCGGATGGCCGCCTTCCATTTCATGATCCATCGCCTTGCCGATGTCGTGCAGGAATCCGCAGCGGCGGGCCAGCGCGCCATCGAAGCCCAGTTGATCAGCGATGATCTGACTGAGGTACGCGACTTCGATCGAGTGCCGCAGCACGTTCTGTCCGTAGGAAGTCCGGAAGTACAGCTTGCCCATCGCTTCGACGATCTTGGGATGCAGGCCGCGGATGTTGGCTTCGACGACGGCTTCCTGGCCGTGCTTGGCAATGCGCTCGGTCATGTCCTTGCGCGTGGCTTCGACGAGTTCCTCGACGCGCGAGGGATGCACGCGGCCATCGGCGACAAGTTTCTGCAACGCCTCGGACGCGATCGCGCGGCGGATGGGATCGAAGCATGACACGGCGATCACGCCGGGCGTGTCATCGACGAGAATGTCGACGCCCGTGGCCTTCTCCAGCGCGCGGATGTTGCGGCCCTCGCGGCCGATGATGCGGCCTTTCATGTCCTCCGACGGGATCTTGACGGCGCGGACGGTGGAGTCGGCGACGTGCTCGGCGGCGAAACGCTGGATGGCCTGCAGCGTGATCTCGCGGCTGCGGGCCCGGGCGTTGGTCTCGGCATCCTCCATGATCTGCTGCGTCAGCACGGCTGCATCATGCTGCGACTGCTCGCGGATCTCAGCCATGTATTGCTCGCGGGCCTGTTCGGGCGAGAGGCCTGACATCTGCTGAAGGCGCGCGCGGATGTCGTCGCGGGACTGCTCAATCTCCTGCTGGGCGGTTTCGACGTCGGTCTCCAGCCGCTTGAGGGTGGTGTCGCGGCGGTCGAGGTTGCGCTCGCGCTCGCTGAGCGAATCGAGTTTGCGATCGAGGGTTTCCTCGCGCTTGGCCAGGCGGGCCTGTTCCTTCTTCATTTCGCTGAGAGCTTCGGCCACCTCCTTGTCGAGCAGGATGCGGCGTTCGCCGGCCTTCTTTTCCGCTTCCAGTTCGATGCGCTTGCTGGCGGCCTCGCCTTCGGCCCGGGCGGTGGCGAGAAGCTGGCCGGCCTCGCGCCGCGCCGACGAAAGCGTGGTGCGCGTGAAGCGGGTGTACACGAAGGCCCCGACGGCCGCTCCCAGCGCGACGCTCAACCCGCCCAGGAGCCATGGATCGAATGCGATCAGAACAACAGTGCTCACGTCAACGCCCCTAACCGGCGCCTCTTGCGCCGCAAGCATCGGCCAGGGACCAAACGGCGCGACAGCGTGCGCGCCGGCTGGGCCGGTTCACGAGGCGGGGCGAAACGCGATTGATCAACTGAGGCGGGCTATCCGGCGGGAAGGACACGTTCACGGCGCGGGGCCGCACGTGCCTCCTGAATGATGATGAGGCAGCGAGAATGCAACCGGCCGGCATGGCAGCGCCGGCAGGGTGGGAAGGGCGTCATCCGGATGGCGAGGTGGCTGTCGAACACCTGTACCGCGAGCATCAGTCGAGTCAATCTATCAGCGTCCACCACAACCGGGCATGGACGCCGCCGGCCGAGGCCGGAGGAAACGGTCGCCGCATCGAGAAGGGGCTGGCCGTGGAAACAAGTTGGACGGGCGATGCGGGGCACGATGCCGCGGCACGATCGCCCGGCTCAGAATCAACGCCTCATTGTTTTGCACCCACTAGTTTCTGTCAAGCGCAATTCCTCCTGCCGCAGCCCGGAACCCTCGTCCCAGCCACGTAATGCCGGGCTTTGCGGCCGCGTCATCGCTACCATCCCCCCGCCATGCCTGTATTCGTGAACTGGCTGCTGCGGCTGTTGCCGACGAATCCGATCTGCATGAGGCTTGTGCAGGGCGGCTCGAAGCGCATGCGGCACTTGTACATCCGCATGGGGTACCTGGCGGCCATGATCGTCGTCCTGCTGCTGGTCCTGATGAGCAGCATCGGGAGCCGCTCGCTGTCGCTGCGCGATCTGGCCACCGGCGGCGCGACGATGTTTGACTGGGTGAGTTACCTGCAGGTCGGACTGATCTGCATCCTGACGCCGGTGTTCATGGCGGGGGCGATCGCCCAGGAAGCCAACCCCCAGACCTGGGACATCCTGCTCACCACGCCACTGAACAATCTGCAGATCGTCTTGGGCAACCTCTTCGGCCGGCTGTTCTTCGTGTTGGCGCTCCTGTTCAGCAGCCTTCCGCTGTTTGCGGTGACGCAGTACTTCGGCGGCGTGCCGGGCAAGTCGATCTTCGCGAGTTACGCCATCGCCTCTTGCAGCGCGCTGATTGTGGCGGCGATCGCGGTCACGCTCTCGGTCACGCGCACCGCAGGCAAGCGCGCGGTGTTCGTCTTCTACATCAGCGTGATCATGTACCTGTTCATCACTGCGGCGATCGACGTGAATTTGCGCAAGCCAGTGGGCGTGGCGGGCACAGCGAACTGGACCACGGTGATGACGCCGCTCAACCCCTTCCTCGCGCTGGAGGTGCTGCTGC
>DATKJG010000264.1:0-6054 GCA_035543215.1 Phycisphaerales bacterium
GATGGCAACATCGGTCCCAGAGGAATGATCGCCGGTTCTCGCGCAAGCGAGAACAACAGAATTCGGCTTATGTCCACGTCGACCATTGGCGGGCGTCTCGCAAAACGGGACGCCCGCCGCCGTTTTTGCTTGCGTTAGTCGCGTGCTTTGAGCGTGATCTCGATCGTCATGTTCTTGTCGCCGCGCTGCAGCGTGACCTTCACCTTGTCGCCGGGGTTGGCCTTGCCCAGCATTTCCGAGAGTTTCGCACCGCCGGTGAGTTCCTCACCATTCCACGACAGCAGCACATCGCCCGTCTGGATGCCGGCATCGCCAGCGCTGGTGCCAGCCGTCACGTCATCGACAAGGATCCCGGTCTCGAGGTTGGCGTTGTAGCCGGGCATGATGCCCAAGCGCACGCGCGACTGTCCGGGCCGTGCAGCTGCAGCCGCGCCCGCATTCTGGCCGGCGCTGGGCGAGTTGAACGTCAGCGGCCCGGTGCGCGTCGAAAACTCCAGAGCGATCGCCTGCACCAGTTCCACGATCTCAATCGCGCCCGCCGGGTTGACGGTATAGGCGCGATCCTGCGGCTTGTGGTAGTCGCCGTGCTCGCCGGTGAACATGAACAGCACGGGAATCCCCGCGTTGTAGAAGCTGGCATGATCCGACGGTCCGCGCCCGCCCGGCACCTTCGAGATCGTCATGCCGCTGGCCTCAAACAGCGGCTTGAGCACCTCATCGAACTCCTTGGCTGTGCCTGTGCCCTGCACGAGCACGTTGTGCTGCCGCAACCGGCCGATCATGTCCATGTTGAGCATGCAATAGATGTTCTTGGAGGGAATGCTGCTGTGCTCGATGAAGTGCTCGGAGCCCAGCAGACCAGCCTCCTCCGCGCCGAAGGCCATGAAGAGAATCGAGCGCCGATCCGCTGCGCCGGGCGAGGTTTCGTAGTCGTTGGCGAGTCGCTTGGCTGCGATGAGCATGCCGGCGGTGCCCGAGGCGTTGTCATCGGCGCCAGGATGCAGCTTGCCGACGTTGTTCGGCATCGCGCCCGTGTACCCGAAGCCGACGTGATCGTAGTGGGCGCCGATGACGATCCACTGGTCGGCCAGCGCCCCGCGGCCAGGCAGAATCGCCGCGATGTTCTGCGTGTGCAGTCGATCATCCACGTTCAGATCAGTCGTGAGATTGACCTTGATCGCATCGCTGAGGCTGACCGATGTCACGGTTCCCTCATCCGCCAGTTTGCGCCATGCCATCAGGTCGCGCTTCTTCGGATCGGCCTTGGCCAGCAGCGCCTCGGCAGCGTCGGGCGTCATCTGCACAACGGGCACCTTGAGCCGTTCGCCAAAGCGATTGCTGGATGACAGCGTCTCAAGCCCGGTCTTGCCATCGATTGCGCCGGGAGGGTTGACCAGGATCACGCCGGCGGCGTTGCGCTTGCTGATGGCCTGGAGTTTGGGACCGATGCTGGAGAAACGACTGAAGCGTGCATCGGCCCAGCGGCTCTTGCCTTCCTCAGTCAGCGGCTCGTAGCGAAAAACCAGAGCGATGCGGCCAGTGAGATCCGTGTCCTCGTCGAAACTGGAGTAGCCATCGCGGTCCTCGATGCCATATCCAACGAAGGTGATCGGCGCGGAAACCGTGCCGTTGCCTGAGACGCCCAGCACCGCGAAGTCGTCGTCGCGCTTGAGCGGCTTGTTGTCGACCGCCGCGACGCCTTCAACGAGTTCGACCTTCGGATCGGGCGAGCCGAAGTCGAACGGCTGCATGTAGGCGGTCATGGCGGCATCGCCTTCGCCGCCGCCAGGCTTCTCTCCCGCGTCGCCCGACGCGGGGAATGCCGGCTTCAGGCCGTACTCGCGGAAATAGAACTCGACGTACTCGGCTGCCAGTTCGCCGCCGCGCGTGCCCGGAGCCCGGCCCTCGAAGAACGGATTCGCCAGCGTCTGCACGTGCTGGTACCACAGCGTCGCATCCGCCCCCAAATCCTCGAACACCTTGCGAAGATTGATGTCGGTGGCGTCGACGGTGTGCGACTTGTCATCGGGATCAAACTCCCGGATGTTGCGCGGGCCATCAACGATCTTGCCCTGCGGTTTCGCCTGTTGCGGCTTCTCGGCGACGGCGGCGCCTTCGTCGGCGCCCTGGGCGAGCGCCGCGGGGCTCAGTGTGAGTGCGGAGAGAATCGAAACTGACAATTGCAGGCGAGTCATGGGCATGTGCGAAGATTCCGTTGGAGGCGGTGCGAACCGACGCCAAGTGTACCGCTGCGGATGTCGAGCGTTGCCGTCGCAAACGCCGCGGCGGCGGCGTCGATGCATTGCTAAGGCCCGACGCCGCTCATATAGTCCTGCTTCAATTCGCCGCTCACCTCTGCCATCAATCCATGCCCCAAACGAACGTATCGCCCCGCCAAGAGCCCTCCACCGTGCTCGATGACATTGGTCTGGACAAATCCGCTGCCACAGCCGGCGAAAGCGGCGCCTCGCCGGCAACACTCCTGAAGCCGTCCGACACCTTCCCGCGCCGCCACATCGGCCCCGACGCCCGCGACATCCGCGCGATGCTCGATGGCCTGGGCTGCGATTCGCTGGATGATCTCATCGACGAGACGATTCCGGCCAAGATCCGATTCACGTCGCCGCTGAGCCTCACGAATTGCCCTGACAACGCCGGCGAGTTCGAAACGCTGCAGCGGCTGCGCGCGATGGCCATGAAGAACAGGGTCAATCGCTCCTTTATCGGCATGGGGTACTACGACACGATCACGCCGCCGGTGATCCTGCGCAACATCATGGAGAACCCCGGCTGGTACACGCAGTACACGCCCTACCAGGCCGAGATCGCGCAGGGACGCCTGGAAGCACTCCTGAACTTCCAGACAATGGTCAGCGATCTCGTTGCGCTGCCAGTGGCGAACGCGAGTCTTTTGGATGAAGCGACAGCCGCGGCCGAAGCAATGGCGATGTGCTTCGCGGTGGCGGGCGGACACGAAGGAACTCGCCAGCGCTTTTTCGTCGATGTCGGCTGCCATCCGCAGACGGTCGCGGTGGTGAAGACGCGCGCGAAGTCGATGGGCATCACAGTCACCGTCGGCGACCATCGCGACAAGCCCGACGGCGCGGGCGATCTGTGCGGATGTCTCGTGCAATACCCGGCCACCGATGGCCGCATCGACGACTTCGATGAGTTGACATCACGCTGTCACGAGGCTGGGGTGCTGGTTGTGGCCGCGACCGATCTGCTCGCGTGCACGTTGATCAAGCCGCCGGGGGAGTGGGCGGGCGGGGGGGCCGACATCGCTGTCGGCTCGGCCCAGCGTTTCGGCGTGCCGATCGGCTTCGGCGGGCCGCACGCGGGCTTCATGGCAACCAAGAACGAGTACGTCCGCAAGATGCCCGGCCGCCTCATCGGCGTAAGCAAGGATGCACACGGCAACATCGCCTTCCGCATGGCGATTCAGACGCGCGAACAGCACATCAAGCGTGATCGCGCCACATCCAACATCTGCACCGCGCAGGTGCTGCTAGCCATCATGGCCGGCATGTACGCGGTGTATCACGGGCCTGATGGCCTGACGCGCATCGCGCGGCGCGTGCGCGGCTTGACCTCGATTCTCAGCCGGGCGTTGACCGCCGCTGGTGTCGATGCGTCGAAGGATTCGTTCTTCGACACGCTCCGCATCAGGCCGAAGAATGCAAAGGCGGTGCTGGCCGCGGGATACGCGAAGAGCATGAATCTGCGCGATCTCGGCGACGGCGCCCTGGGCATCACGCTCGACGAGACCACCACGCTGGCGGATATTCGTGGGATTCTGGAGGCGTTCGGCGCGAGCGCCTCAAGACTCGAGGGCACCGATGGCGACGTGACGATCGTGCAGCGCCTCGCGCGCACGTCTGACTTCCTCGCACACCCCGTCTTCAACACGCATCACTCCGAAACGGAGATGCTGCGTTACATCACCAAACTGCAATCGCGCGACCTCTCGCTGGCGCAGTCGATGATCTCGCTCGGCTCGTGCACGATGAAACTCAACGCCACCAGCGAGATGATCCCCGTCACCTGGCCGGAGTTCGGCCGCATGCATCCATACGCGCCGGCCGATCAATGGCAGGGCTACGCGGAGATGTTCCGCGAACTGGAAACCTGGCTGGCGGCGATCACGGGTTTCGCCGCCGTGTCGCTGCAGCCCAACGCCGGCTCGCAGGGCGAATACGCAGGCTTGCTGGCCATTCGTGCGTATCACGAATCGCGCGGGCAGGGGGGCAGGAACGTCTGCCTCATACCCATCTCGGCACACGGCACCAACCCTGCCAGCGCGGTGATCGCCGGCATGAAGGTCGTCGTCGTCGCGTGCGATGACAAGGGCAACATCGATGTCACCGATCTGCGCGCGAAGGCGGAAGAACACAAGAACGATCTCGCGGCGTTGATGGTGACCTATCCCTCGACACACGGCGTGTTCGAGGAATCGATCAAGGAAGTCTGCGACATCGTGCACACATCCGGCGGCCAGGTGTACATGGATGGCGCGAACATGAATGCGCAGGTCGGCCTGACATCGCCGGCCGCGATCGGCGCCGATGTCTGCCACCTCAACCTGCACAAGACCTTCTGCATCCCGCACGGCGGCGGCGGCCCGGGCATGGGACCGATCGGCGTGGCGAAACATCTCGCGCCGTTTCTGCCGGGCAATCCGCTGAACGGCGGCGCTGAGGCTGGTGTCGGCGCGGTGAGCGCCGCGCCGTACGGTAGCGCGAGCATCCTGCCCATTTCATGGATGTACATCGCGATGATGGGCCCGGCCGGCCTGACGATGGCGACCAAGATCGCGATCCTCAACGCCAACTACATGGCCAAGCGCCTCGAACAGCACTTTGATGTGCTGTATACGAATCACAACGGCCGCTGCGCGCACGAGTTCATCGCCGACTGCCGCGGCTTCGACGAATCGGCGGGCATCAAGGTCGACGACATCGCCAAGCGCCTGATGGACTACGGCTTCCACGGCCCAACGATGAGTTTCCCCGTGCCCGGCACGCTGATGATCGAGCCGACCGAAAGCGAATCGAAGATCGAGCTCGATCGCTTCTGCGATGCAATGATCTCGATCCGCGAGGAGATTCGCGCTATCGAGCAAGGCAAGGCGGATCGCAAGGACAACGCGCTCAAGAACTCTCCGCACACCATGGCCTCGCTCATCACCGATGAGTGGACACATCCGTACACGCGTGAATCCGCCGCGTATCCGGCGCCGTGGCTGAAGGACAACAAGTTCTGGCCGCACGTCGGCCGCATCGACAATCCCTACGGCGACCGCAACCTGGTATGCGTATGCCCGCCGATGGATGAATACAACACGTAGTGCGCTAGCGCCACAGCCCCTCGAACAGCGGCGTGGAGAGGTAGCGCTCCGCAAAGTCGCAGCCGATCGTGACGATCGTCTTGCCCTTGTTCTCCGGCCGTGCCGCAACTCTTGCCGCTGCGCAGACGTTCGCGCCTGTTGAGATGCCGCAGCAGATCGCTTCCTCGGCCATGAGTCGCCGCGCCCATTCGTACGCGTCCTCGTTGGTGACGGTCTCTACGCCGTTCAGCAGCGTCGTGTCGCAGTTGCGCGGAATAAAGCCCGCGCCGATGCCTTGGATCTTGTGCGGCGTCGGTTTGCCGCCGGAGATGACCGGCGATGCTGACGGCTCGACCGCAATGGCCTTGAAGTCGGGCTTCATGGGCCGGATGTGCCGCGTCACGCCGGTGATCGTCCCGCCAGTGCCCACGCCCGCGACGATCATGTCGATGGTGCCGCCAGAGTCGCGCCAGATCTCCGGGCCGGTCGTCTTCTCGTGAATCGCGGGGTTGGCGGGATTGTCGAATTGCGAAGGCTGCCAGGCGTTCTTGTCGGCGGCGATCAACTCGTCGGCGGCCTTGATCGCGCCGCGCATGCCGTCGGCCGCGGGCGTCAGTACGAGGTTGACGCCCATGGCACGCAGCATCACGCGCCGCTCCATGCTCATCGATTCGGGCATGACCAGCGTCAGTTTGTACCCGCGCCCGGTACACACGAACGCCAGCGCG
>DATKJG010000265.1:0-4030 GCA_035543215.1 Phycisphaerales bacterium
GTCGCTGTCGGCTATGCTGCGATGATCGTGTTTCCGGCGTGCGCCACTGACCTGCGCGATGCGGCTGCGGTGATCGAACTCTTCGATCGTGCCGCGACGACGCTGCGCGCCTGTCCCCTGCGGCGCGGCTGCACGGTCAACCTGCCGGCCCGCGGCCGGCTCATCGCCACCGGCGACATCCACGACAACCCCATCCACCTGCACAAGATCATGAAATTCGCGCGGCTGGATGACTCGAGCGATCATCACGTCGTGCTGCACGAGATGATCCATGGTGAGCGCCTGATCAATGGCATGGATTTCAGTTACCGCGTGCTGGCCAAGTCGGCGGAACTGGTCATCGCGCATGCCGGGCAGGTGCATCCGCTGCTCTCGAATCACGATCTCGCGCAGCGTGCCGGCAGCAGCATCTCCAAGGGGGCCGGCGACAGCGTGCGCATGTTCAACGATGCGCTCGAATACGTCTTCGGCGACGACGGCGAGAGCGTGGGCGAGGCCATCGGCCGGTACATCGCCGCCTTTCCGCTGGCGCTGCGCAGCGAGAGCGCCGAGGGCGGCGGTGACAGCGAGGCAAACGAGTCGGATGGCGAGGGCGGCATCCTGTGCTCGCATTCGCTGCCGGCCCCGGCGATGATGAGTTCGTTCGACCTGGGCATCCTCGAGCGCGAGTTGACCGAGGACGATTACGCGACCCGCCGCGGCTCAGCGTGGAAGATGGTCTGGGGCCGCGGCCACGAGCCCGGGCAGCTGGAGATTCTCGCGGCCAACTGGAAGGTGAGGCTGTTCGTGATCGGCCACGAGCGGGCGGAGACAGGCGTGGAGATTCGCGGCCCGCGCCTGGTGGTGCTCAACAGCGATCACGAGCGGGCCTCGGTGCTGCCGATCGACCTTGGCGCGGTGCCGGGCGCGTACCTGGCGGCGTTGAGCGTAATGCCGCTGGCGGGCGTGGCGGAGTGACGGGCGAGCCGCCTGCGGCTTAGCATGGCTCCCGTTTCGTTCGATCATCGCCATGCCGCCAGCCTCGAGCAAGAGATCTCAAGCATCCCTGGTGGTCGCGCTGGAAACCTCGCAGCGCCTGGCCTCGGTTGCGCTGCGCGATCGAGCGGGCCGGGTTCATGAGGAGGCGCTCTCGCCGCGCAAGCGGCACGATGATGACCTGATGCCGGCAATCGACCGGATGTTCCGCCGGGCTGGCTTGCAGTCGACCGATCTTCGTGGCGGGGCCGTGTGCGTCTCGATCGGCCCCGGCGGCTTCACGGGCCTGCGCATCGCCATCGCCACGGCGAAGATGTTCGCCGAGGCGCTCGATGTGAGACTGGTCGCCGTGCCTTCGGCCCTGGTCGCTGCGGAGTCAACGCTCGGCTCGGAAGTCAGCGGCCGGAGATCAGAGGTCAGCCAGGCGCTGAGCGCCTTGGTCGCACTTGCATGCAAGAACGACACCCTTTGGGCGACGCGCCTCCGTCGCAAGTCTGAAAACGAAGAATGGACCATCGAAGGCGAGGCAGGGATTGCGCAGGCGGAATCTCTTGACATCGCCGGGGCGCAGGTCGTGCTGGCCGATGTGTACTTTCCGGACGCGGCGCGCACGCGCGCGCAATCCGCCGGCGCATCGATCATCGAACCGATGTTCTCGGCCCGCGCGTGTCTGATCGTTGGCGAGCGCATGCTGGCGCGCGGCGAGACGACCGATCCACTGCGGCTATTGCCGGCATATCCCCGGCAACCGGAAGCGGTGACGATCTGGGAGCAGCGCGGCAAAGCATGAGCGCTTCGGACGTTGCATATTTGCGATCTGCACCGATAAGGCGCACCGATCGCGCGGGGCATTCCAGCTGTTCTATCTGACACTTCCGCATGCGCCGTCTGCGCGGCTGCGGCAGGGGCGCGACACCCGGCCAATTGGTCAAGATCGTGAAGTTGGCCAAATGGGGGGTCGATCACAAGTCCGGCAATCTGGGGAGGTTGCGTGAAGCCGTCACGCCCCCGATTGCGTATCGAGCAAGCACCTCGCCGGAGTGAGAGAGACCAAACCAATGGCCAAGTCCACGACTGCCAGCGCCAAACCAGCCTGGGCCGACAAGCAGGTGTTCACCACCGGCGAGGCCGCCGAGATCTGCAAAGTCAGCCAGCAGACCATCATTCGCTGCTTTGACAATGGCCGGCTGCAGGGCTTCCGCGTGCCCGGCTCGCGCTTCCGCCGCATTCCGCGCAACGAACTGCTGCGCTTCATGAAGGCCAACGACATCCCGACCGAGATCATCGAGACGGGCAAGAAGCGCATCCTCGTCGTGGATGACGACAACCAGATCGTTGAGTTGTTCCTGGACGTGCTCAGCCGCGACGATCGCTTCGAGGTGAAGACGGCCGCGACCGGTTACGACGCCGGCATGCTCACCGAGGGCTTCCGTCCGCACCTGGTGCTGCTGGACTACATGCTGCCGGACATCAACGGCAACCTGGTGTGCGAGCGCATCAAGAACAATCCCGATCTCAAGGACACGAAGATCATCATCGTCTCGGGAGTTGTGAACCAGGAAGAGATCGATGCGCTGACCAAGCACGGCTCCGACGCGTTCGTGAAGAAGCCGTTCAACATCGAGAAGCTCATCCAGCGCATGGCCGAGTTGCTGGAGGTTTGAGCTCGCGTTCGATTGAATGCCTGACTGACTGACCGCACGCCCAGGGGAAAGCCATGGCCCGACACCAGTCGAACCAGCGCCCCGCCAACAGCAGCGCCGCGAGGACCGCGAAGTCGGCGGCGCATTCTCCGGGGGCAGGAGGCACGACCGGGGGTTCGCAGGGAAGCGCGCCGCGGAGCGGCGCGGGGCATCCGGGTGATGGGAGCGCGGCAGGCGGAGCGGAGGCTCGCCTGCCGCGCTCTACCTCCTCTCGGGCGGCGGTCCCCGCCCCCGTCATCGACGCCGCCGACGCCGACACCCGCCGTGTCGAACTCATTCTGCAGCAGCTCGATGCCCTGCCGACACTCTCGACGGTGGCGATGCGCGTGCTGCAACTGACATGCGATGACGCCACGCAGGGCGCTGACGTCGCCCGCATCGTCGAATCGGATCCCGCGCTGTGCGCCAAGGTGCTGAAGATGGCTCGCTCCAGCGAGCGCGGCCGGGCGCTGAACGTCACCAGCGTCGAGAGCGCCGTGCAGGTGCTGGGTTTCGAAGCGCTGCGATCGGCGGTGCTCTCGATGCAGGTCTTCGAACTGCTCGAACGGCCGGCCCATCCACCGGTGAAGGCGAGCAAACCGATCTTCGATCGCGTGATGTTCTGGCAGCACAGCCTGGCGGTGGCAATCTTGTGCGAGCGCCTTGCGGGCGGTTCGGGCATGACGCGCGGCGTCAACAAGGCTGATGCGTTCACGGCCGGCCTGTTGCACGACCTGGGCGCGCTGGCGCTGCACGTCGTGCTGACATCGGCCTTCGATCGCGTGTGCGAATGCGCCGAGACCGATGGCGTGTCGCTCGACCAGGCGTGCCGGCGGATCATCGGGCTTGACACGCACACGGCCGGGCGGCGCCTGGCCGAGCACTGGCGTCTGCCGCATGCCCTGGGCGATGTGCTCTGGCTCAACGGCCAGTCGCTCGATTCGCTGCCGGACCTGCCGCACAAACCGGTGATCGCGATGGTGACGCTGGCCGACGCCGTGGCGCGCAGCCAGGGCCTCACGCCCGCCGGCCACACGGCGCGCGGCGAGGACATTTCGGAACTGTGCAGGCAACTGGGCATCGCGCCGCAGGCGGTGCAGGATGCGCTGCCGACGCTGCACCAGGAGGTCGCGTCGCGCTGCCAGAGCATGGGCATGGGCAGCGAGCCCACGCCGATGCTGCTGCTGCGGGCCTTCGGCCGCGCCAATGAAACCATCGGCCGCATCAACGCGGGCTTGCGGGAGGGATCGATGCTGGCGCAGCGCCAGGCCGAGACGCTGCAGGTCATCGCGCGCTTTCACGATTCCGCTTCGCCGGGCGGCAGCGTGGTGACGGTCATGGGCAAGGTCGTTGAATCAGCGGCGAGCGTGTTC
>DATKJG010000266.1:0-2581 GCA_035543215.1 Phycisphaerales bacterium
GCGGCCGGCTTGCACCAGTTGCCGCAGTTTCGGGCACGGGAAGTACTTCTGATCGCCCAGTTCGCGGTACAGCACCATCATGATGTCGTGGCAGACGTCCAGGCCGATGAAGTCGGCCAGGCGCAGCGGCCCCATGGGGAAGTTGCAGCCCAGCAGCATGATCTGATCGATGTCGGCCGGCTCGGCGACGCCTTCCATCCACGTGTAGAACGCCTCGTTGATCATGGGCATGAGCACGCGGTTGCTGACGAAGCCGGCGCGGTCATTGGCGGGCACGGGCGTCTTGCCCATCTTCGTCGCCAACGCGAGCGTGGTCTTCGTCGTTTCGTCGCTGGTCGCGATGCCTTTGATGACCTCGACCAGTTTCATCAGCGGGACCGGATTGAAGAAATGCATCCCGATCACGCGCGGGGCGGCGTCGGCGACGCTCGCAGCCAGGTCGGTGATCGAGATCGACGAGGTGTTGGTCGCAAGGATGACGGTCGTTCCAAATGTCGCCTGCATCTGCTTGAAGATCTTCTTCTTGAGATCGACGTTCTCGGTCGCGGCCTCAACGGCGAATTCAGCCGAGGCAGCGTCCTTCATGTCAGCGTGATACGTGATTCGCTTGGTGATGGCGTCGGCGTCGGCCTGCGTGAGCTTCTGTTTTTCCACAAGTCGCGCCAGCGTCTTGGCGTGATACTGGCGTGCCTTGTCGAGTTGCGCCTGCGCGACATCGATCTGGTACGCGCGGAGGCCGCTCTGGGCAGCGGTCAGCGCGATGCCTGAGCCCATGGTTCCCGCACCGATCACCGCCATGCTCTTGATGTCCGCCATGCGAGCCTCCTGTTGCGAGCCGCGCATCCTAATCCGCGACCACGGATTGTGCAGTCTGGCGAACGCCTAGACCACCATGCCGGCGTGATCGGGCCGCTGCGCAAGCAGACCGGCGATGATGCGCAGACCGCGCTCGAGTTCCTCGCGCGTGCGCGGCGAGCCGATGCAGATGCGCACCGCGCCAGGCGACATCGCGCGATTGACCGCGAAGGTCGCGGCGGCGTTGACCAGCACGCCGCGCTTGTGGGCCGCGGCGGCGAACGATTCGCTGCGCCATTCCTCGGGGAGACGAAGCCAGAGATGATGGCCGGCCGGATGCGAATCGATTCGATTCGCGGGCAGCAGCTGCTGCGCCAGCGCGTGCCTTGCTGCGAGTTCAACGCGCCGGGCGTCGATGATCGTCTGGGCGCCGCCGCCTTCGATCAATCGGGCCACGATCTCGGCCACCAGCGGCGCGGGCATCCACGTTGTGCCGGTCAGGGCGCCGGCCGTCTCATCCAGGGACGCTTCCGGGCAGAGAACGTAACTCAATCGCAGGCCCAGGCCGAGCGCCCGGCTGACATCGGCGATCAGGAACGTGCGATCGTCCGCAAGGCTGGTGAACGTCGGCAGGCCGGCCGCTTCCGAGCCTCGAGCATCCAGCAGCGGCCAGTTGTCGTCATCCTCGATGATGCGCAGATTTCCCTCGGCCGCGATCGCCGCGATTTCGCGCCGCCGCGACGCCGGCATGAGCGTGGTCGTCGGAGTGTGGATCGTTGGAGTCAGGTACAGCAGGCGCGGCTCATGCTCATCGATGGCGCGCTGCAGCGCGGCCGGCAGAATGCCGTGCTCATCGCACGCGACGCCTGCGACGCGCACGTTCAGCGCGCCAGCGAGCGTGAGCAGGCCGGGCGTGGCCAGCTGGTCGGCGAGGATCGCATCGCCTGCGTTGCACAGCGCGCTGACGATCGCCCACAGCGCGCTCTGGAAACCGGTCGAGATCAGCACGCGCTGCGGCGTCGCCGTCACGCCGTAGCGCTCCAGCCAGCGCACCCCGATGTGCTGGTGATGCGAGAGCAGGGCCGGCCATGGCGCGCTGATGACCGAGGGCATGTCGCCGGCGAGGTCGCGCACGATCGGCGCGAGGACGCGCTGTTCGATCTCGGGCAGCGGCACAGGGAAGTTCTGGCTGAGTTCGATCGCGCCGGACCCGACGTCGCCGCGATTCCACGTGAGTCGAACTGATCGCGCTGATTGCTCACGCACAAAACTCCCCCGACCCACCTCGCCCGTGATCAGGCCGCGCTTCTGTGCCTCGCGATAGCCGCGCGTAATCGTGCCGATCGTGACTTTCAATTGCCTCGCCAGGTCGCGGTGGGTGGGGAGTTGATCGCCACCCTTCAGCCGGCCGGCGGCAATGTCAGTCTCAATCGCCTCCGCCAAGGCGAGATAGCGCGGCGTGGGCGAGAGCTGAAGCGTCGGCGACCACATTGTCGTCGTTACATTCATACGCATTTGTTCAGATTGTAGCGATCGATGGTTGCAACAATCGAGACAATTTATCGTACAAGCTGGCGGACGAGGTTCATCGCCCCCATCTGGAGTTCAGCCATGCTCCCGCAATTCACAGCACCCAAAGCGCCACGGCCGATCGTCCCGCGACTCGTGCTCGCCCTGACGCTGGCGGCTGTTTGCCGGCTGCCCGCGGCCGCGCAGACCGCCACTTTCCAGGACATCACCATCGACGCCGCGATGCGCACCAGCACCGTGCAGAAGATTGGCGAGA
>DATKJG010000267.1:0-3602 GCA_035543215.1 Phycisphaerales bacterium
TACCACGTTGGCGCTGTCGCGCCCCTCGGTCTCGCAATCGCCGCCGGACGCGCCCGTGGCGATGACCACTGTGACGATGGCGGCAGCGGCGCAGGCGTCGCCGGCCCAGTCGGGCAACGGCAAGGAGCGACGAGCGCCCGAGGCGCCCGTTGCGGCCGCGCCGCTCGGCGAGGTGCACGTGCAACCGCACCTGCAGCGCTGGTTCGTGGCCGGTCGCGATGCCGGCGGCCATGCCCACACCGCGTACATCGATGCCGAGGATCGCGAGAGCGCCTTCGCCGCCGCAGTCGCGCGCGGGCTGAAGGAAGTGACAAGCCTCGAGCCGCGACAGCGACCGCATGACTGAATCCACAAGTCGTGTCTGGCGCGGTCAGAGGTTCCTCGGCGAGCGAGTGATTCGCTACAGCGAACCATCCCTACGATCGTCCGGTTGACCAGTGCACGCACACCCAAGGGCCCGCGCGGCAGTTCGACCAGCACGCCGGCCCTGTCGTTCATGCTCGCGACGGACGATGACGCCGAGGAGATCGCTTCGCTGCGCAACCGCGCCGCCGAGCATCTCACGCAACTGCATGGCCGCGGGCATTGGTCGGGCATGGTGACCGACAAGGGCGTGCTGCACGGCATCTCGAACACGTCACGAGTGCTGATCGCGCGCGATCGCAAGGGCACGATCATCGCGACGCTGCGGCTGGCGACCAAAAAGCCGTGGGCCATCGATGTCGCCTACTTCACGAATGTGCCGCGGGTTCTGTACCTGCTGGACATGGCCGTGGAGCCGGCGATGCAGCAGCGCGGCATCGGAAGGCGACTCATGGCGGAGGCGGTGAAGGCGGCGCGGGATTGGCCCGGCGAGGCGATCAGCGCGATTCGGCTTGATGCCTACGCGCATCCCCAGGCCGGCGCGGGAGACTTCTACGCGCGCTGCGGCTACCGCGAGGTCGGCCGCGTCGTCTATCGCGGGGTGTCGCTGGTGTACTTCGAATTGCTTCTTCCGGCGGGAACGTAGCCTCACGGTCCGATGATTCGCGGCCCCGGTGTGTCGATCGGGCACAATCGCCCGAGGCGCGCCAGGTCGCGCCAGATGTACCAGCAGTGGTTGATGCTGCCGTCGGGCTCGCGCAGCCATTCGCCTCCAAGTTTCTCGAAGAATCCGCAGGATGGATTGCGCGGCTCGACGTAGGCCGACATCGACTGCATGCCGCGTTCGAGAAACCGTCGGACGGCATGGCCGACGAGCCGGCGGCCAAGACCCAGGCGCTGGTACTCGCGATCCAGGTAGATCTTGTTCAGTTCGCCCGCGTCTGGATGCTCATCATTGCCGACGATGCCCTTGACGAATCCCACCAGTTGGCCGCGCTGGTTCGCGACGACGAAACAGAACCATCGATCGCAAGAGGTCGCGAACGCTTCGCGCCACTGGTGCTCGCGAATCTCGACGGTTGGGCCGGCGAGCGATTGCCGGTCAAGCAGGCCGGTGTACGTGTCGCGCCAGGTCCTCACGTGCAGGTCGGCGAGGGCCGGGATGTCCGATTCGGTCGCTTCCCGGATCGTCAGCGATTCGATCGTCTCGCCGCGCTCGCCAAGCGACTGGAGGTTGGCCTGCTTCGTCGGTCGGCGAAGTGCCAGCAGCGATCGCGAGGCACGGTAGAGCAGCGCTTTCATGTGCGCACTGCCGAGGAATCAATTCGGCTTGTCTTTCTTGTCGCCGCCGAGAATGCCACCCAGGCCTTCCTTCGCCTTGTTGGCGAGGTCCTCGGCCTTCTTCTTCGCCTCGTCGGCGGCCTGCTGTGCAATTTCGCCGCCGATGTTGGCGACCTCGCCGAGTTTGTCGAGGTGGGCCAGGCCGGCGAGACCATTCGTGAGATCACCGAGCATGTCAGCGGGAATCAGCCCGCCGCCCTTCTGCACGACTGCTGCAAAGACCGATTTCATGATGACGCCCGAAAGTTGCGCAAGATCGACGCCCTGCCCGTCCGAGCCGACATTCTTCAGCGTGATCTCCTCAATGGGCACATCCAGATTCTGGCCCATCATGTTGACATGCACCTTGATGTTTCGAATCGCGACGTTCTTGATGACGAATTTCTTGGCGTTGGGATCGGGCTTCTCGGGCGAGAGTTTCTTGAGGTTGTCCAGGATCGTCTGGTAGTTCGCCTTGCCGTCCTTCTTCTCAAGATTCATGTCGATGTCGCTGAGATTCAGGTGCGGCAGTTTGACGGTGTCCTGCATGAGCGTGCCGAGCGAGACGGCGACATGGCCCGTGCCAAGCGTCATGAAGTGCTTGCTGTCGTAGCCTGCCGGATTGGCGACGGTGAGGCCGCGCATGCCGAATGTGCCGCCGAGCGGCTTGACCCTGGCGCTGTTGAGAGTGGTCGAGACGCCCAGCGCGTACGTGCCGCCTCTTTCCACGGCCGCCTTGGCGATGGAGTTGATGTAGAACAGCACGCCGAGCAGCGCGACGATGATGATCACCAGCAGAAGGGCGAAGAGGCGGATGATCTTCTTCATGGTCGGGCTCCAGGTGATTTGATCGAGGTCATCATACGAGCGTGAGATCGACGATGCCCAGCGCGCCCAGCACGCAACTGACCAGACCATTGAGAGTGAAGAAGGCCAGTGCGATCTTCGTCGTACCCCAGCGCGCGACGGTGAGATGCTCGTAGAGCAGCAGGAGCGCGACGATGGCGACGCCGATGAGGAAGAGCCGATCGAGCCGGTGATCGATGCGAGCCAGCGCGAAGAGGCACGCAAGCGCCAGCGCGTGCAGCGTTCGGGAGACCCACAGTGCGGCGTTCACCCCGAGGCGCGAAGGCATGCTGTGCAGGCCCTGCGCGCGATCAACCTCGACATCCTGCAGGGCGTAGATGATGTCGAAACCGGCGACCCAGCACAGCACCATCGCGCTGAGCAACCAGATGCCTGGCTGGAACGAGGGTGCCGGCGGCCAGATTGATTCGGGAGCAATCGCGATAGCCGCCGCGACGGGGCTGATCGCCAGGCTCGATCCGAGATAGAGGTGACTCAGTGCGGTGAAGCGCTTGAAATAGCCGTATGCGCAGATCCACGCGAGCACCGGCCCGCCGAGGATCACCGGCCACCAGTTGCCGTACAGCACGAACGCCGAGCAAACCAGCATGAACGCTGCAGCGCACACAATGATCGCGACTTCCGCGGCCCGCGGCGAGAGTCTGCCGCTGGGAAGGGCACGCTGTGCCGTGCGCGGGTTGCGGGCGTCAAGTTGGTGATCGATGAAGCGATTGGCCAGCATCGCCGTCGATCGCGCGAACACCATCGCGAGGATAATCAGCATCAGCGGGCCGATGAGGCGTGACAGGAAATACAGGCCGGGCCAGAACGCACGATCATCATCGGGAATCACGATCGCCCGCTCCGCCGCCATGACCGCGGCGAGAATCGCAAACGGCAGCGCAAAGACGCTGTGCGCGAGTTTGATGTCCGCAGCGATGAGCGCAATTGACGATTGACGATTGACAATTGACGATTGGGCCGTCACGTGAATTCCTTCAATCGTAAATCGTAAATCGTCAATCGTAAATCGATCGACATCATTTCCTTGGCCAGTCGCCCGTGCGCACGAC
>DATKJG010000268.1:0-2347 GCA_035543215.1 Phycisphaerales bacterium
AAGAGCACGCTGAGCAACGCGCTGCTGGGCCGGGCGATGTCGATCGCTGCTGATGTTCCCGGCACGACACGCGATTATGTCGCCGGCCGCCTGGACCTCGCTGGTCTCGTCGTCGATTGGCACGACACGCCCGGACTGCGAGCTGACGTCGATGCGATCGAGCACAAGGCCATCGACATCGCCCGGCGGCTGATGCAGCGTGCCGATCTATTGATCGCCATGCGCGACAGCGCGCACGATTGGCCGGACCTGCCGCGCGAACCTGACCTGTTCGTGGTGAGCAAGGTTGACGATGACGCTGTCGTCGATTCGCCAGCGCCGCCTTCCGGGTGCTCGACGCAGCCGCTGCGCATCAGCGCCCGCACGGGTCGCGGTCTTGCGGAATTGGCGCACACCATCCGCGAACGGCTTCTGCCGTCGGCGTCACTTGCGGAACCCGGCCTGTGGATCTTCGACCACAGGCTCCTCGATCGATGAGCCGGTACCATCCCGCCATGCCCAAGGGACGGCTGGAGGCCTTCAGCGATGGCGTCATCGCCATCCTCATCACCATCATGGTGCTGGAGTTGCGAGCGCCCCACAGCACCGACCTCCAGTCACTGCGCGAGGTGATGCCGGCATTCCTCTGCTACGTGCTGAGTTTCATCAATCTCGGCATCTACTGGAACAACCACCATCACCTCTTCCACGCCGTGCAGCGCGTCAGCGGCATGACGCTGTGGGGAAACCTGCATCTTCTGTTCTGGCTGTCGCTGGTGCCGTTCGTCACCAGTTGGATGGGTGAAAATCACTTCGAGACCTGGCCCGTCGTTCTGTACGGCGTCGTGCTGCTCATGTGCGGCGTGGCGTGGGAGATCGAACGACGAATCCTGCTCCTGCATCATCCGAGCGATACGGCGCTGTCGCGCGCGGTGAGCCGGTCCATGAAGGAATGGGTGTCGTTGGGGTTGTACGCGGTCGCCATCGCCGGCGCGTTCATCAACGTCTGGATCGCGATCGCCTGCTATTACCTCGTGGCCGCGATCTGGTTCATTCCCGATCGCCGCATCGAACACGCTCTGGACGCGGCCGGCCATCCGCCATCGCGTTGAGGCCAATCCGCTCGCGCAACATGCAACGGGCTTGCGAATCACGCGTTGTGCGATGAACATGCCGGGCTCGACCGGCATGCGCACGGTCTGGTTCCCCATCTTCGGAGTTCGATACATGCAGTCCATCGACGACAGCAACGCCCTGCTGATCAATCTTGAACAACGCCTGACCGCGCTGGAGCGAGATTGCTCCCTGCAGCGGCGATCGATCGGACGCTGGAGGCTGCTCTCGGCGGCTCTCGCGGCAACGATCGTGGGCGGCGCGACCCTGGCTGCCATGTCGCCACGCGACGAAGTGGCGGACATCATCCAGGCCCGGCGCTTCGAAGTCGTTGATGGCCAGAATCGACTGGTCTTCGCGGCGTCGGCATCAGAGCGGGGCGGTCAGATCGATCTGTGGGATGTCAACGGCCGCAACACCTTGCGGCTCTCCAACAACGATCACGGCGGCGATCTCGCCCTATGGAGCCGCCGCGGCTTCAACGTCATCGGAGCCTTCGCTACGAACGATGGCGGCGAAATCGCGCTTTGGAACTCCAACGGCAGTCGTGTTCTGCGGCAGTTCGGGGCGGGCGACGGCGGCCGCATTGAGGTGCACGATGACCAGGATCGCACGCAGGTCACGCTGTCCACCAGCGAGGCAGGCGGATCGCTGGCCGCACTCAATATCGAAGGAACGAAGGTCTTCGAGGCGGGGACGAACGTCGAGGGCGCGGGCACGCTGACGCTCCATCGCAACGGCGCGGCGCAGCCGCCGGTCTTCGTCACGGCTGCGGTCGCAGGAGGACGTATTGATCTGCGCAACGCCAGCGGCTCCACTGTCATGTCGTCGTCGATCGATGAGCGCGGCGCAGGCTCGCTGGCTCTGGGCAACCCGCAAGGCGCGCCGATGGTCAGCATCGGCTCGAGCCCCGATGGCGGCCTGTTCACGATCGCTGGCGATGTCGGCACGCCGATCTTCACTGTCGCCTCGGTCAAGGACAACGGTGGCGCAATGTCCATCAGCAATGCCGCCGGACGGCAGGTCTTCATCGTCGGCGCCAAGCCGCAGGGCGGGCTGCTCTCGCTGATGAACGCCACAGGCAACAAGGTGATGACCGCAGGACTCGCCGACGACATGCGCGGCGGAGCCGTCACCATCCGCAACGGCCGCGGTGTTCAGGTCTTCGCCGCTGGCACGGGCCAGGGCGAGGACGGCGCCATCACCATCACCGATGCCGACGGGCACAAGCCGCACACAATCCTGCCGGGCATGA
>DATKJG010000269.1:0-3271 GCA_035543215.1 Phycisphaerales bacterium
CGGCGGGATCATTGGCGTCGGGATCGGCCGCGCCGACGCCCGCGTAGCCGCCGATGAGGGCGATCGCCTCCAGAATCTCGAAACTGGCGTGACGATCTCCGCCGGGTCCAGCCGGGCGATACGTGCCCTGGGCGATGCGGATCTCGTCGCCCGCCCCGGCGGCGGCGAGAGCAGCAGTCAGGCTCGTGTGGGCATCAGCCCATGTCAGACCCGTGCTCGCACCGGCGGCGCTGTCATCCACGTAGATGACGTCGGCAAACGCGGCGGGAACGCACAGCGTCATGACGGCGAACGCCGCCGGCGCACGAGCGATTGACAATCGATGCAGGTTCATTCACTTTCTCTCTTGAAGATCAAGTGTTACGGCTGCAACTCGAATGCTCCGCGATCGACCGTGCCGCCACGAATGCGGCGCTCGCCGTCGAGATCGAGCGAAATGCGCTCGGTGAAGTTGCCATCGCCGTCGAGATCGAAGTCATCGCGCGGCAGCAGATCATTCCGGCCGGTGTTGATCGCCGGCGAGCCGACGCCCAGGCGCGGATCATCATCAAGCGTGCCGAATGTGTCATCCGCGCCGTCGGGATCGATCAGCAGTGGATCGTTGCCGTTGTTGTGCGAGCCGCCCAGTCCGCCCGCGCCACCAATCCAGCCCTGGATGATGCAGTTGCGAATGCGGAACACGGGGTCGCTGAGAGCGGAAACCTGCTGCGCTTCAACTGTTGCGGAATCGCTGAAGTTGTCCCAGAGAATGCAGTTGTGCAGGTTGACGATGCCGTCCTGGTTGATCCCGCCGACCAGCACGGCGCCGCCGGGACCGTTGCCGGAGGTGGTGTTGCCCTGATTGCCGACGATCGTGCAATTGATCAGGCTCACCTGGCCGATCACGCTGACAGCCGCTCCGCCGGCGAGCGAAGCATTGCCTGAGAACAGGCAGTTGACGGCGGAAAGCGTTGCGTCATCGCATTCGACCGCGCCACCTTTGCCGGAGAGGGTGCTGGGGTCATCCGCGAAGTTGTCGAAGAAGCGGCAGTTGATCAGGCGAACGCGGTTGAACCTGGTGCTCACGCCGCCGCCACGGTCGGACACGTTGCCGATGAAGTCACAGTCGATGATGGTGGTGCCGATCGTGACATCAGAGGTCAGCCTGATGGCTCCGCCGTTTACGGAAGCGCGATTGTCGTCGAACACGCAGTTACGAACGAGATTATCCTCCGAGAGCGACATCGCGCCGCCGGCCCAGCCGCTGATATTACTGGTAAAGGTGCATTCGATGACCTCAAGGCCGCTGCCGCGGATCGCCCCGCCTTCATCACCGGAAACGTTATCGATGAACTCGCAGCGTTCGATCCTGGCGTCGCTCGCGATCAGCCCGCCGCCAAGCGAAGCCACATGGCAATGGTTGTCTTCGAACAAGCAATCAGCAAACGTCGATTGTCGGCTGGCGGACACGCCGCCCGCCCCGCCGGTGAAAGACGTGGTTTCATTCCCGCGAATGATGCAGTTGCGCATGTGAATTGCGCGCGTATCGAAAAACAGCGAAACGGCTGCCACGCCTCCGCCGAATTGCGATGCGCGGTTGCCTTCGATGATGCAGTCGCGAAACGTGACGGTGGCGGCGATGCACGCGATTCCGCCTCCCCCGCCATCCGCGTCATCGTCCGTGGGCGTACCTTGGGCATTGCCGCCGGTGACGGTCACGCCTCGCAGCACGGTCCCGCCGTTGGTGTTGTGGAAGGTGACGACGTGCCATGAGTTCTCGCCGTCGTTGGCGAAGTCAGGCCCGTCATCGCCATTCAGATCGCCGGTGAGAGTGGTGATGAATGTGTCGGGATCAAAGGCGTCGGGATCGACCGCGCCGGCACCCGCGTATCCGCCGACGACGCGCACACCGTCGGGGACGCTGAACGTCGCGGCGCGCGATCCGCCGGCATTCGCGGGTGCATACACGCCCTGAGCGACACGGACGGTGTCGCCCGCTTGCGCCACCGTGAGTGCCGGCCGAAGTTTCCTGAACCCATTCTCCCAACTGCTGCCATCGTTCGCGCCGGCAGCGCTGTCATCGACGTAGATGATGTCGGCCAGGAGCGTTGCGGGAGACGCAAGCAGGCAGAGGGCGACGGTGGCTGGGCGTGCATTCATGCCCCAACCGTTGCCGCAGGAGGGGCCGCGGTCAAGCCGCATCCACCCCCAAAAAGTTAGTATTCGCAAGATACCCGACATGCCCGAGCCCCTCGTCAGCGGTCGGCCGACTGAGTCGCGGATGTGCCGATGCCGGCGAGCGGCACGGACACATTGCTCTTGGCGGGAGGAGTCACCAGCGCTCCGAGAATCACCCCCGCCGCCAGTACCGCGAAGACGAGCCGCGTATCCGGTTCGACGACGCCATCGGCGTCTTTCGCGCGAACGGCACTGGCCCTTCTGCGGCCTTGTTGGTGTGTGCGAAGCATCAAGCGTTCTCCCCGGAATGTGAATGGCCGGACTCCAATTCACAACGGCTCGATGCCAGCGCGACTCGCGGATTCCGCTGGTTCCCGGCCGGAAGATGTGCCGGTTGCGCGATGACAGGTGTTCCGATTGCGCCGCTCGGGAAAGCAAGGTGGACTGGGCAACTACCATGGTCGGATCATGCCGCCGCCCCGGTCACGCATGCGGTTTCGCGCGGCCCTCGCGATCTGTCTCGCGCTGGGCGTGCTGGTCAACGTGCTCGTGGCGTGCGCATGCGCCCTGAATCTCGATCCTGACCGCGTCACCGCCACGCCTGTCAGCGAAGTCGATGACGACGACTTTTCGCCGGACTCACTCGATCGCCTTCGCGCTGCCAAGACTGCACGAGCCAGCGACGATGAAATCATCGTTTGTGATGAACACCGACCCGGCGCCATCCGCCGCATCGCGCTGGTCGACCCCTACTGGCATGCCACAACCGGGTTTGTCTACGAAGTCAGTTTTGACATCGCACAGCTTCCTCCGTTGATGGTCCGCACGCGCGCTGGTTGGCCGATGCAGGCGCTGACGTGCACGCAAAGGCAGGCCAACCCTGATGGCGTAACAAGGTCAAGCGCGACCGACCGCCAATGGATGATGCAGGTACGAATGAGCGGAGATCTGGCGGGCCGCACATTGCCGTTCAAGCCCCTCTGGCCCGGCTTCGCGATCAACACGCTGCTGTACTCGGCTCTCGCGTGGCTGGTGTTGTTCGCGCCGTTCGCGTTCCGCCGCGCAGTGCGGCGCCGGCGGAATCGCTGCGAATGCTGCGGCTACCCGCGCGGCG
>DATKJG010000270.1:0-4523 GCA_035543215.1 Phycisphaerales bacterium
GGCGCTGGCGGGCGGGAATGCAAGGGACGCGGAGAAGTGGTTTGAACGGGCGGTTGCCGCGTCGCCCGATGATTTCCGTGCATGGCGCCTCTACAGCCGGGCGCTGGCGCTCAATGGGAACACCGACGGCTCTCGTCAGGCCCTTGCCCGTGCTGCAGGGCTGACGCAATACGAGGGCTGGGCCGCGTTCGATGAGCGGCTCGGCCAGGCCCACGAGGTCGCCGCGACCCAATCGAGCCTTGAGGAGGCGGTCCGTCGCGCGCTTGGCGATCGTGATCCAAGCCGCGCCATGGCCGCGCTGGAAGCGCTGCACGAGCGGCGTCCGCAGGATATCGCCACCATCGGCAACCTCGCCCTTGTGTATCAGCGCGCTGGGAGGCACGCCGAGGCGATGACGATGATTCGTGATGCGTGCGCGACGCATCCCGATTCGATCCTTGCGCATGAGCGCTTTGCGGACATCGCCATTCTGCAGCAGCGATTCGATGAGGCGCTGGCAGGCACTGAGACGCTGATTCGCCTCGATCCGCGCTCGGTGCGCGGCCACGAACTGCGCGGTCGAGTCCAATATGCGCTCAACAGGCAGGATGAAGGCATCGCCAGCGTGACGCGCGCCCTCGAATTGGCTCCCGAGCGCGGTGATCTGCGAATCCTGCTGGCGACGCTGCTTCTTCACGCCGGCCGAGCCGCGGAGGCCGAGCCCATCGTCCTGGAGGTATTGAAGCGAGATGCCGGCAATCAGCAGGCCAAAGCCATGCTCGAGAGCATACGCGCGCAGGGCAGCGGCAAGCCTACCTACGGGCCAGGATAGGGTCTGCTGAAGGCACTACTCAAGTCCGAGAGCCTTCTTGAGCGGTCCGACGTGCTTCTCGTAGTTCTTCCAGCGGCCGATGGATGAGTCGTAGATGGGCTTGTTGACCTGGTCGAAACTGAGCGTCATCACCGTGCGCTCGGCTTCCCAGTAGCGCATGCAGCGGTCATCCCACGGCAGACCGAGGAAGTCGATGATCTGCCTCGTGATGCGCTCCTGATCGGCGACGAGTTCCTCGTACTGCACGGTCAGTATTGGAAGATCCAGGACCTGTTTCCAGTGATCCATCAGACGCTCGTGTTGAAGATAGACCAGGCCGAGATGCTCCAGGCTCGTGACATACGGCATCGTCTTTGAATTGAGGTAGCGCGTGAAGCACGAAAGGCAGTTGTCAAGCGGATCACGCCGCACATGAATGATGCGAGCGCCGGGCAAGAGCATCCAGATCAGTCCGACCTGCTCATACTGCTCAAGCATCTTGTTGGTGACGCGCTGTGCCGATCCTCCAAGTTCCCTGAGCCGGCACAGATACCTGCCGCCGAGACGATCGGCAATCGCAGGCGTGATGTCCGCGACAGAGTCGGGGTAAAGGTACATCGAGCCCGTTTCCGCAGTGATCGAGCGCGCGATGGCGATCATGTCGGGGATCTCACCGGCGCCATAGGCCTCTGGATGCGAGGCGATGATCTGCTCGACCAGCGACATCCCCGAGCGCGGCAGTCCGATGAGGAATACGGGCAACTGCGATTTCTCAGTCGCGCGCGCGAGCATGCGAAGGTTGCTGCGCGAAAACGTCGCCAGCAACGCCTCGATATGCTGCAGGAACTCAGACGGCGCAAATACCCCCGACGACCGTGCGTGTGCCTTGAGGCACGCGGCCATGGCATCCTCGTACCGGCCGATCTTGTCACAGGTCTTGGCGACCTGCATCCAGTTGATGCGGCTCACGTCAGCAGATGACGCCGGATCGGCGGCGGCGCGCCGCGCCCAGTCGATGGATTCCTCGTGTCGGCCGAGCGCGTCCAGTATGCGCGCCGCCAGCCCCGCCGACGACGGCGAAGCGGTTTGCTCGGAGAGCAACGGCTGCAGCGTTTCCCAGGCCGCGGCCGACTCGTGACACTGCACCTGGGCCTCGACTTTCTGCATCAGCAGCGTGGCATCGCCCGGGTGCACGGCCAGACCCGCATCGCACGCGGCAACAGCCTCAGCAGAACGCCCCATGCCGTGGAGGATGCGAGCGTGCAGCGTAATGGCCGCCAGATGCTTCGGCGCAGCCGACAGACAGCGCTCGACATCGGCAAGGCCGGCGGTCAGATTGCCCATCTGGTAATGAATGGCCGCGAGCAGCAGAAGGAGTTCGGCCGATCGTTCATCCCGGCGCAGCAGGCCCAGAGCCATGTCGCGCGCCGCCTGCAGCATCCCCTGGCGCATCAGCGCGAACACCTGTTGCACGCTGGCCGGCGCCTGCCGAACGCCTGGTTGATGGCGGGACGGGCCAGGCATAGTTCTCTTTTCTCCATCGTCGTCGACCGGCGGAGCGGGCGCGGGCGCCGATTCGCCGATCAAGCGCCGGCGCGATCAGGCTCTGGCGCACGTTCTTCGTTCGGATCGTGCGAGTGAACGATTCGGCCGTCTTTCAGCGACGGGGTGGAAACATTCAACTTGGGCTTCTTTCGGTTCAACCTTCCCTTCACCCAGCCCTCGGCGAGCATGACTTCGAGGCATTGCATGGCCTTCTCAAAAAACACCGCCGCGTGCGCCGGAGACATGGTTGCGCCAAAAGTTCCCTTGAGCCGCTTGACAATGTCCTCAGCATCAGACACCGCGTGCAGCGTGTCGATGACTTTGCCGAACGTGCCATGCGTTGGCAGGAGGTGCCCGTCGCGCTGATAGCATGGAATCTTCACGACCTCGCCGTTCAAGTACTCGGGCATGTCAATGACGGTCGCGCCGGCGAGATCGAGTTCAAAGACGTTGTAATCACTTAGGGCCCATTTTGTCAGCCGGTTGGCGAACACCTGGATGGCGGATTTCACGCCCGCGACGTCATATCCACCCAGTCCAGCCTGACCCAGCACGTCATTACTGAATCCGCCTTGAGCGATCCACCGCCACGCCGCCTCCGGAGCCATAGGCATGCCGGAATCGCGGGCGATGGTGGCGCAATGGTCCTTCAGGTCGGACAACTGCCCGTTGGCTGCATACCAGTAGTCTGCAAAGCGAATGTGCTGCCTCACCCTCGCGCGCTGGGTTCGACAATAGCACGACCTGAGCCAATCCCGATCATGGTCGCCTTCATCGAGGGCCCGGATCGTGTACGCCAGTTCTCTCCCTCCGGCGTGCGTCAGCGTCAAGCCCGCCGAGAGAATCGGGTCGGCGAAGCCCGCAGCTTCGCCCACTAGGAACCAGTTCTCGCCGAAGCATCGCTCTGAAACGAACGACCAGTCCTTGGTCGTCCGCAGTACATCGCTGCGATGGGCGTTTGCGATCAGCCGCGCGATGCGGTCGTCGCGCTTGATGACTTCCTCGTAGAGTTCTTCAGGTGTCTTGCCTGATTTCTTGAAGTACTCTGCAGGGCACACAAAGCCCAGGCTCGCGCGCGACTGGCCGATGGGAATAAACCACATCCAGCCGTCAGTCAGGCTCATGACCTGGATGCGCGTGCCGCCCACGCCGATCTCGACAGCCCACTGGGCATCGTCCCAGTAGTTCCAGATGGCGATGTTCATCAGTTTGGTCGGGAGGTCGATCTGCACGCCCATCGTGCGGCGGAGAATCCCGACGTGCCCCGATGCATCGACGTAGTGGCGAGCAGTCACTCGACGGCCGTCGCGCAGCACCAAGGCTGTGACGCGATCCCCGTCGCGCTCAACCTGCCCCACCTGCGTCTCCTCACATACCTCGCAGCCCAATTCGGCCGCGTGCTTGAGCAGGATGTCATCGTAGATGGCCCGTTCGACCTGCCAAGCCGTCTGACGGCGCTGCCCCTCGTACTTCGCCGGGCGCGGCTCGGGCTTGAAATCCTTTAGTGGCAGGAACTCAAAATCCCAGAGTTCAGGCGTGCGGCCCCAGCGAAACGTCGCACCGATCTTGATGGGAAAATTCGCAGCCTCCACCTTGTCCCAGCACCCCATCTCCGCGAGCACGTCTCCGATTGGCGGCAACTGGCTCTCGCCGATGTGCTCGCGCGGGAACTTCTCCTTTTCGAAGATGCAGACCTTGAGTGTGGGCCTGTACTTCTTCAGCAAACTGCCCGTGGTGCTGCCACCTGGCCCACCGCCGATGATGGCGACGTCGCAGGTGATGTCAGAGGTCGATTGTGTCGCGGAGGTCGAAACCATATCCAGTCAACTTAGGCCGGAAACCGGGTGAGTCAAGCATTACGGGAACCGCTGAGTGACTTGAGGTATGCCTCGGGCCTCACGCCTCTTCCGCGAGTCCGAGAGCCTTCTTCAGCGGTCCGAGATGCATCTCATACTTGCGCCAGCGCCCGATCGACGAATCATAGATCGGCTTGTTGACCTGATCGTAACTCAGCGTCATCACCGTGCGATCGGCTTCCCAGTAGCGTAAACAGCGATCGTCCCACGGCAGGCCAAGGAAGTCGATGATCCGGCGTGTGATGCGCTCCTGATCGGCCACGAGTTCCTCGTACTGTACGGTCAGAATCGGCAGGTCAAGCGTGGCCTTCCAGTGATCCATCAATCGCTCG
>DATKJG010000271.1:0-9785 GCA_035543215.1 Phycisphaerales bacterium
AGAAAGATCATCCGTGAGCCGGAAACGGCTCGCGGCTGATTAGGGGCCGGCTTGTCCGGTCTGAATAGATCGCACGGATGGTCACGCGGGCATGGATGCCCTCACCTGTCAGGTTCATCTCGGCACGCCCACCCCAAAGCGCACCCAAGGCGCGGCGGCATGGGCGGTCGAGCGAAGTCATACACGGTTCGTTCGCCGGGTATCCGGCGGTTGTGAAACTTGGGACGCCGGCCCAGCCGCCGGCATCCTGCGGCGCGGCCCATGGACGGGTCGCGCGACGGGTCGGTCTGACGCACGGATTGACGAGGACCTGCCCAACGATCCTGGCTGACGAGTGTTCACGCGCATTCGTCAGCCTTTTGCCCCAACGTGTCGCGCTCGTTCGCGACCCTCCTTTTCCCTCCGCCTCCAGCGCACCCCACCATGTGCTGCAGGCGTTTGCGCATCGCTTCCCACTGATCATCAGGTCTCGGTGCCGGACGGACGGATCTGTCCGACGACCGAAGGCGGCGACGCCAGGATCTGCTCGGCAACTTCGCGCCGATGCACTTCGATCTCGCGCGGGAACGCGAACGCCAGCCGCACACGATCGCCCTTGATCGTGGCGATCCTCACGATGCCGATGGGATTGGCGGGATCACCGATGACAACCTCTTCCCCTTCCCGCCTCGTGATGACAAGCATGACTGCGGACCTCCTGCCCTGAGACTCATGCGTCTTCGAACCAAAAGCGTGCGCATTCGTGCGCACGCCCACCACCTGAAGCGTACCACAATTGACAGGTTCAACCCAAGGGGAAAGTGCCCGCTTTTTGGGGATGTTGGGATGGCTCGGTGCGAGAACGGCCTGAGCCGTGTGCGACCAACGAGCCTGAGCCAGGCGCGAAGGCCTCTGGCGCAACCCCATGGCCGAAACCGACTACTCAACAGCCTTCACGGCCGTCACGCCGGGCACGCGCTGCTTGAGGCTTCGCTCAATGCCGGTCTGCAGCGTGATGCTGCTCGAGGGACATCCGACGCACGCGCCGTGAAGGCGAACGGTGACGACGCCCGATGGGCTGACATCGATCAGTTCCACATCGCCGCCATCAGACTGTACGGCGGGGCGGATCAGGTCGAGCACCTGCTGCACGCTGCCGCGCAGGCCGTCAGCCGATGCCGTGGTGGCCGTCGTGGCGGAAGTCGAAGGATGGGAGCCAGCCGTGCTCATGGATGGTGCATCATCATAGATCGTCTCGCGCATTGCCGGCGTTCCGGCCGCGCCAACGGGAGGACTACACTAGGGCCATGCCCAGATTGACCCTGTCCGCATGCGCGGCGCTTGTACTCGCTATGTTGACGGTTGGCTGCGCTTCGGGACCGGTGGAAGATCCAGTCACAACGCTCAGTTCCTCGTCGCTGCTTGGCAATAAGCACAAGGAGGCCATACGTCTCCTGGCGGAGCGGCCCGCCGATGATGAGGAAGCCAACAAGGCGCTGGAGCGCGTCATCGGCAACGCCGGCTACACGCCGCCGGTTCGCGAGGAGGCGCTGAACGTGCTTGCGGAGCGTGACCTCGACCGGGCCAAGCGCGCGCTGCGAACGACCCTGCCCAACACGTCGGCCTGGGCCTGGCTCGAGCGGGCCAGTCAGATCATCGCCGAGCGCAACTGGGTCGACCTCACGCCGGCGCTCGTCAGCAGCTGGGCCCGGCCTGCATCGATGATCAGCGATGACCTGCAGCGGCCGGAGTACCTGGCCCTGGCGAAACTCCACGGCCCGGAGCACGTGACAGACGTCGTGTACGAGACGTTTCGCACGGCCCGCAGCACGGGCGATCAGGGTCTGCGAACGCGCTGCTGGGATCTGCTCTTTCGCCTTGGCCAGCGCGATCGGCTGGTGGCGCTGATCACCTCGTCGGAGATTCCCGCCGACGATGCCCTGCTGCTTGATCTGCAGGCGGCCGCCCGCGATCTGGGCGTAGTGCCGCACAACCGCGAGGAGATTCTGTGGCTGCGGAAACTGCGGCAGCCGGAGCATGACGGTTTCTGGTCGCAGGCCCGCGAGGCCACCGCGGCCCTGCCCGCGGAGCGCCGGGCCGAACTGGAGATTCGCGACCTGCCGGTGGTCGTTTCAGCCTTCGTGCATGATCCCGATCTGCTCAAGCAATCGAAGAACGAGCTGTACAAGCGCGTCGAGGACTACGTGAAAGGCCAGAAGCACCACTTCCAGCAGTCGAGCTTCGACAGTTTCAGCGGAGTTGACTCCGAGCGGCTGTTCACGCACCGCGAAAAACTGACGTGGGGCGACCTCGCGGCAATGCTCATCGCCATCCGCGCCATGGAGGTGCCGCAGGTTGTCGCGCATCTTTTCGACTACGCGCAGCGCGACCGAGCCGATGAAACGACCGAGTTCGGAGGCGTGATCGGACTCGACTCGAAGAACCGTTTCGAGATCCTCGAATTTGAGCCGGTGATCCGCGAGCACGATCAGAAGTTCATCGCCTCGCAGGAAATGCTCGACGCTGCCTACACCGGCGTCTTCCACTTTCACATGCACGTGCAGTATGAGCGCAACGATCGCTTCGCCGGCCCGGGCTACGGCGATTCCAACTACGCCGACAACACCCGTGCCAACTGCCTGGTGTTCACATCCGTGGGTGAGCGCAAGATGAACGTCGATTTCTACCGCCACGATCGAGTAGTCGTGGACCTGGGCGACATCACGCTGGCGGAGGCGACGGTGCAACGATGAGGGTGACGATGGGTCAATCCTGATGATGCAGTTGCTGCCGATCATCCTTGTTGCAGTGGTGATGGCGGTGGATGGCGGCCTGACGCCCCTCGGCGCCAAGTGGCATGTTCCACCGTCGCTGGTCTGGCTGGACCTGTGGTTGCCGCCGCTGCTGCTGGGGGGCCTTGCGTGGCTGCACGTTGCACGATGCGGCCGGCGAATCGGCCGTGCAGGCGGCATGCGCGCGCTGCTCTCGGCCGAGCGCACGATCCGCGTGACGCGCTGGCTCATCGCCCTGAACCACATCGCGGCGATCGTCGTGCTCGACGGCCTCGGCGCCGTGCGCCGCCTGACAGGCGACCTGATTCTGATCGACGAACTGATCACGATCCTGCCGGCGATGCTCGGGCTCATTGCGACGTGGTGGATCTACTACCCGATTGAGCGACGCCTGCTGGACGCTTCATTCCTGCGCCGTCTCGACAGCGGCACGCCGGTCTATCCGAAGTTGACGCGATGGCGCTACGTCGTCGTACAGGCGCGCATGCAGGTGCTGCTGACGCTCGTGCCCGTGCTGGCGATCGCGGGGCTCTCTGAGTTGATCGATGATGTGTGGCCCGGCGCCGGGTCGGGACCGACGGGAGCGTGGGGGTGGGGGCGCGAGACGCTGACCATCGCCGCCGCGGCAACTGTGTTTCTCTTCAGCCCACTGATCGCGCGCGGCGTGCTCGACACGCAGTCGCTGCCCGAGGGCGGGCTGCGTGCTTCACTCAGCGAGGTGTGCCGCCGGCATCGCGTTGGCGTGCGCGATCTCCTGTTGTGGAACACCAACGGCTCGATGATCAACGCGGCGGTCATGGGCCTGATCGCACCGCTTCGATATGTGCTCATCACTGATGCGCTTCTTGAGACGCTGCGCGAGAACGAGGTCAGGGCCGTGATGGCCCACGAAGTCGGCCACGTGCGGCGACGGCACATGGCGTGGATGGTGCTGTGCCTGCTGGCATGTTTCGTGCTGGCGGCGCACGCGGTTCAGTGGCCGCTGCGCCTGGCAAGCCCGGTGCTGAGGATTCCGAGTTTCTGGAGCGAGCAGGTGATCGTGATCAGCGCCGTGGTGCAGCTGGCGCTGGGGCTGACGATCTTCGGCTGGGTCTGCAGGCGTTTCGAGCGGCAGGCGGATTCGTTCGCCGTGCAGCATCTCAGCGGCCTTGGTACGCCCGGACAGGAGAGCGCAAGCATCACGGCTGAGTCCGTTGACTCGCTGCGCAACGCGCTGGAGACGATCGCCGAACTCAATACCGTCGACCCGTCGCGGCACTCCTGGCGTCACGGCTCGATTCGCTGGAGGCAGCGCTACCTGGAATCGCTCATCGGCCGGCCGGTGCTGGGATTGCCGATCGATCGACTCGTCAGCGGCCTCAAGCTGGCGGCGGCGTTCGTGCTCCTTCTCGGCATCGCCTACGAGATCTTCGTCCAGCAGTTCGGCCCGCAAGATGATTCCTCGTCGCGCATGGCCCATGTCGATCATGCGTCACATGGGGGCCAACCATGACGACTGCTTTGACGCCGATTCGTTTCACCAAGATGCACGGCATCGGCAACGACTACATCTACATCAATTGCTTCGAGCAGCGCATCGATGATCCGGTGTCGCTGGCGAAGGTCATGTCCGACCGACACACCGGCGTGGGCGGCGACGGCATCATCCTGATCTGCCCCCCCTCAGCCAGCGTGAGGGCCGATGTGCGCATGCGCATGTTCAACGCCGACGGCTCGGAGAGCGAGATGTGCGGCAACGGCATACGCTGCGTGTGCAAATACGCGCACGATCATGGATTGTCGAAGACCAATCCGATGTGCATCGAAACCGGCCGCGGTGTGCTGTCGCTGAATTACACGCTTGATACGTCGAAGAAGGTCGATCAGGTAACGGTGGACATGGGCGCGCCGCTGCTGGCTCCGGATGACGTCGGCGTTCGCCATGAGTTTCTGCACGACCTGTTCAGCACGCTGGCGGAGATGGGGTTCGGCGACGCGCTCGTGGCGCGCAACGACGCCGAGTTTGATTCGACGGTTCAGGGCGTCCAGGCGACAACTTGGATGCTTCCCGGCCAGCCCGCGGGCGACCGCCGGCAATCATTGCCCAACGACGCCGCGTGGATGGCGGTGTCAACGGGCAATCCGCACATTGTGTTTTTCGTGCGCGATGCGGCGAAAATCCCGCTTGCGCAGATCGGCCCGCTCATCGAACTGCATCACTCGTTCCCGCGCCGCATCAATGTGCACGTGGTGCAGGTGCACTCGCGCCGCGAAATCAGCATGCGCACATGGGAGCGCGGCACGGGCATCACGCTCGCCTGCGGCACAGGGGCCTCGGCCGTGTGCGTAGCCGGCGCATCGCTCAATCTCACGGATCGCGAGATCCTCGCGCACCTTCCCGGCGGCGACCTGCGGCTGCGCTGGGACAAGAAGACTAACCACGTCTTCAAGACCGGCCCGGCCGTCGAGGTCTTCGACGGCATCTGGGCGATGAATTCGCAGCGCTAGACAGGCTGCTGCGCGGCCGCGTTGTGCGCGAACATCTGCTTGACGCTTGGGCGCGAGAGCACCAGCAGCGTGAACACGCCAAGCACCGTGCCAATGGGGACGGACAGGCACGTGATGCCGGCGACGATCATGCAGAACGTGCGGTTGCGCTGGCGTGCCAGGCCGCGGGCCGTGAAGAATGAGAGCGCAGCGATGCCGAGCGCGAACGCCATCAGGCAGCCGCCGACACCCATGATCACGCCGCCGAGAGCCTCAGGCGGAGGCGGCGTCGGCTGGCCTGGTTGGGTGGTGGTGTTGATCGGCGCAACCATGAACGCAGCGCCCATCGCGATGTAGATCGTCGCGAAGCAGCCGCCCAGCGTGTTGAGGCCGGCGATCACATACCAGCAGATCGAGAGCACCTTGAGATGCTCATGATCGCGACTGACCATCATCGGCGCGTGCGGCATGGTCGTGGGCTGGATGGGAGGCTGCGTCGGTTGCGTGTTCATGCGGGATAGCTCGCCGTGCGTGGAGTGGTGTGATGGTTGGCATTACGATAACGCCCCATGCCACTTGATGATCTTGAACGGCGCGTCTGCGGCGTGATCGAACGCCGGGGCGCCGACATGCTGCGAGATCTTGCCGCACACGTGGCGATTCCCACGGGAGCCAATTTCAAGCCGGGGTTGGATGAGTACCGGGAAGCCGCGCTGGCGCGACTGCGAGCCCTTGGCGCGACGGTGACGTTGGTCGCTGGCGATCCGCGACCGGAATGGTTGGAATTGCCGGGGGCGACGTGCGGTGAGGAGGTGATTCCGCCCGTGGCCATCGCGCGCGCGAAGCATGTTCCCGATCTGCCGCGCGTGCTGATTGCAGGGCATCTCGATACCGTGCACGATCCGCATGGCGACTTCCGCGAGTTGTCGATCGCTCCAGATGGCAGGACCGCGGTCGGTCCCGGCGCGGTGGACATGAAAGGCGGCATCGTCATCGCACTCGCCGCCTTGGAGGCGCTGGCAGAGTGCGGCGTGCCATGCAACTGGTCGTTTCTTCTCAACAGCGATGAGGAGACAGGGTCATTTCACAGTGCCCGCGCGCTGTCAGAAGCGGCGCGAGAGCACGATGTCGGATTGGCTCTTGAGCCGGCGATGCCCGATGGCGGACTGGTCGTCTCGCGAATGGGAGCCGGACAATTCAAAGTCGAAGCGTTCGGGCGCAGCGCGCATGTCGGGCGAGATTTCGCGAAAGGTGTAAGCGCCGTCGCGGCATTGGCGCGAGTCCTGCTCAAACTCGACGGCCTGGCTCGGCCGTCTGAAGGTGTGATCGTCAACGTCGGCCCGCTGCAGGGCGGCAGCGTCACCAATGCTGTGCCCGATCATGCTGCGTGTTGGGGGAATGTGCGGTTTGCGGATGAGGGGTCGGCCCGACAGCTGGGTAGGGAAGTCGACCTACTTGCAACTGGACAGGACGGTTTGCCGCGCATCGTGGTGCATCGCGCGTTCAATCGGCCCGCCAAGCCTTTGATAACCAGGGTGCGGACCCTTGCTGATGAGGCACGCGCCGTGGCGCAGGATCTCGGACAGGCGTTGCCATTTGGTTCAACCGGTGGCGTGTGCGATGGCAACATCTTGCAGGAGGCGGGTTTGCCGACGATCGATACCTTGGGTGTGAGGGGAGGCAATCTTCACACTCGCGACGAGTTTGTCGAAGTTGCCAGCCTTGTCGATCGGGCGGCACTTTTTGCCGTGCTGCTCAAGCGATTGGCTCGAAACCGTCGAAGCGCCAAGGTATGATCGGCACTTGCCCGCAGCCGCCTGCGGCCGGGCAGACAAGGCCTCGAGCCTGCATGCGGCCCCGTCGCAGCGCTGGCCCGCACTGGCAAGGGCCTTGGCAACGACGATGTGGCTGTAGTCGGCTGAAAGAGAGTGGCTCGGCTTGTTGGCATCGGAAACTCGACGGATTGACCCTCGACGCTCGACCCATGGACGGCCGTTGACTCCCCGGAGGCTTCTCTGCATGTCCCGTCGTATGGCAGTCACAATGCAACGTATGCGCGGCTTGGCATGCTGCGCGGTGACCGCATCCGTCTCGGTGGGCATCCCCGCGCAGGCTGACATGGGGCCGCTTCGCGTGCACCCGCAGAACAATCGGTACTTCATGGATGGCGACGGCCACGCCGTCTACCTCACCGGTTCCCATACCTGGGACAACCTGCAGGACAACTGGGCGCCATTCTTCCCGGTGAACTTCGATTACAACGCGTATCTCGATTTCCTCGAGGCCTACAACCACAATTTCATCCGGCTGTGGCGCGACGAGATGCCGCACTACCGCTACGACGGCCAGCCAGGGCTCACGACCGTGACGCCGCAGCCATGGGTCCGCACTGGTCCGGGGAATGCGGGCGATGGGCAGCCGAAGTTCAACCTCGATGTTTTCGACCAGAACTACTTCAATCGCCTGCGCCAGCGCTGCCAGGCGGCGCAGTCGCGCGGCATGTACGTGGCCATCGTGCTCTTCGAGGGACATGCGCTGCAGTTCGCCGCCCAGGGCTGGTACTCGCACCCGTTCAAGAGCAACAACAACGTCAACGGAATCAACGGCGACACCAATGGCGATGGCAGCGGAATGGAAACGCATGAGCTCGGCAACAATGCCGTGCTCAACTATCAGAAAGCGTACATCCGCAAGGTCATCGATACGGTCAACGATCTCGACAACATTCTGTACGAGATCAGCAATGAGAGTCCGCCGTCATCGATCGAATGGCAGCGCACGCTGATCAACTACATCGACTCGTATCAGTCGGGCAAGCCGCAGCAGCACCCGGTGATCTTCTCGACGCCCTTCCCCAACTATCAGACCGGCGCGATCTGGGATTCCAACGCCGACGCCGTCGCGCCCGGCAGCGCCGACGGCAACTACGGCGACAACCCTCCGGCCAACAACAGCAACAAGGTCGTGATCGCTGACAGCGACCACGTCTTCGGCTGCGGCGGCAACAGCGACTGGATCTGGAAGTGCTTCACCCGCGGCCTGAATCCCATCTACATGGATTCGTATTACGTGGGAACGCCGTATTGCTCCGATCCAATCGAGGGCATGCGCATCGCGATGGGCCTGTCGAACGCGATCGCACAGCAACTGGATATGGCCCGCATGATTCCCCGCAACGGCCTGGCCTCGAGCGGCTACTGCCTGGCGGATGAAGGTCACGAGTACGTGGTGTTCGTGCCCGGAGGCACCAATGTCTCGGTCAATCTCGGCGCCATGGGCGGCAGCGCGACCGTGCGCTGGATGCACGGCGAATCGGGCGACGTTGACCAGGCCAACAATGTCAACGGCGGCGCATGGCGCTCGTTTAACGCGCCTTACTGGGGCAGTTGGGTGCTGCGCATCTCGTACATCGACGGCAGCGGCGGTGGTGGTGGTGGAGGCGGTGGTGGAGGCGGTGGGGGTGGCGGAGGCGGCACAGGGGGAGAGCCGAATCTCTCCAGCGGCGATCAATACGGCCGGGCCATCGCGCGGGCTGGTGATGTGAACAACGACGGCTTCGACGATCTCATCGTCGGCGCGCCGTACACCGACGCCAACGGCAACGCCAACTCCGGCCGCGCCTACATCGAGATCTACTCGCCCAGCGAGAACCGCTTCGTCGTGCACTACACGTTCAACGGCGAGGATCCGGGCGATCGCTTCGGCTGGGCCGTGGGTTCAGCGGGCGATGTCAACGATGACGGATTCGATGATGTCATCATCGGCGCGCCGTGGAATGATCAGAATGGCAACGATGCGGGCAAGGTGTATGTCTACTCAGGCCGCGACGGTTCGATGATCACGCACAAACTCGGCCAGCGGGCAGGCGATCAGTTCGGCTACGCCGTCGGCGGCGGACTCAATCTCAACGGCGACAGCCGCAAGGACATCATCGTCGGCGCACCACTGAACGATGACGGCGGCTCCAACGCCGGCAAGGCCTACGTGTACGCAGGCGGCTCGTGGGGGCAGATCGCCGCCATCCTCGGCGAAGCCTCGAACGATCGCTTCGGCCAGGCCATGGCCAAGGTCGGCAAGACCGATAGCGACGGCTTCGACGAGTTTGCGGTCGGCGCGCCGCTCTCCGACGCCTCGGGCGTGGATTCCGGCAAGGTGTACGTCTACAACGGCAGCAACCGCGCGCTGAAATTCACGAGGAAAGGCACGCGCGCGGGCGATCGATATGGCTGGGCCGTCGCCGGCACCGGGCGCTCCAACGATGACCAGTGGGCCGACCTTGTCGTCTCCGCGCCGTACGCGGACGCCAATGGCCAGGCCAACTGCGGCCGGGCCCACTTGCTGTCGGGCCGCAACGGCCAGGTGCTCTGGACCGTGAGCGGCGATGCAGCCGGCGACCTGTTCGGCTTCAGCGTCGCGGGCATCGGCGATGTCAACAACTCCGGCTCGGGCGATGTCATCATCGGCGCGCCCAACAGCGACGTCGCCGGCGCCAACTCCGGCCGCGCCTACGTCTATACCGGTGGCAGCGGAACGTTCATGCGTTCCTTC
>DATKJG010000272.1:0-3654 GCA_035543215.1 Phycisphaerales bacterium
CGCAAACGAAGAAGATGATCGCGTAGAACAAGGTGTTGACGACCGTGCCGAGGAGAATAGGCGTGCAGGGAAGGATGCGCGGGTGCGTGACCGGGCCCAAGGTCGACCACTCTTTGAGGGGCAGTACGAGTCCGACGATGCTGCGCGGTTTGGCGTTCACCGGCATCGTTGCCGCAGGGGTGGTACCGGGCATAGGACGGCCAGCCCTCTCGAGCTGGGACCAGGCTGAGAGCATTGGCCAGCCGCGCGCGTCGCAGGCGATCTCAACCGGCCCAGACGCAGCGAGCTGCGATTGCGATGGCGCATAGGGCCGAAGCCATCGCGGAGGCGCGTAATTGGGATTGCCGGCGGAGACGTCCGTTTCGCGATAGGTGACCAGGAAAAGGCGAGCGCCAGTGGTGCGGGCATCAACAACCCAGCATACACGGCCGTCAACGTCGGCAAAGGTGCCGTATGGAGGCACTTGGTGAATGTTCACCAAGGCCGCGAACACTGCGACGACTAACACATTGCATACCAGACCGCCAAGCAGGTACATCGCCGCGCGTCTGATGGTCCGCATCGCCTGCCTCATGCAATCTTTTACGGAACCAAATGAGGCCGATTACGCATTGGAAGCCACCCAACGTGTCTTGAGGTCGTGCGGCACGCCCACCAGGTCCAGCAGCTTGCCCGCCATGAAGTCGACGATGTCATCCAGCGACTTGGGCAGCAGGTAGAACCCCGGCGCCAGCGGCGCGATGATCGCGCCGGCCTCGCTCAATCGCTGCATGTTCAGGATGTCGATGTGGCTCATCGGACTCTCGCGATAAGCCAGCACCAGCCGCCTCCGTTCCTTGAGCGTCACCGCGGCGGCCCGCTGCACGAGATTGTCGGTGATGCCGCCGGCGATCTTGCCGAGCGTATTGCTCGAACACGGCACGATGACCATGCCTTGCGTCAGGAACGAGCCGGAGGCGATCGTCGCGCCGACATCGTTGTCGTTGTGCACAATCAGCCGGCCCCCCCGACCGCCGGTTAATGCGTCGGCGTCGACGCGCTTGATGCCCAGTTCATCGAACAGCAATCGCCGCCCCAGAGTGGAAACCGCCAGGTGCGTTTCGACATCGGCCGCGGCGAGCAGTTCGATCACGCGCTTCGCGTACAGCGCGCCGCTGGCGCCGGTGATGCCGACAATGACGGGGAGCATGCGTTACCCAAGGTTCATCGTGATCAGGAACTCGGCGTTGCTCTTGGTCTTGGCCAGGCGGCTGCGCAGCAGTTCCATGGCCTCGACGACGTTCATGTCGCTGACGACCTTGCGCAAGCGGATGACCAGTTCCAGTTCGCGCGGATCCAGCAGCAGTTCCTCACGACGTGTGCCCGAAGCGCTGATGTCAATCGCCGGCCAGACGCGCTTCTCGACCAGTTTGCGCGTCAGGTGCAATTCGCTGTTGCCGGTGCCCTTGAACTCCTCGAAGATCACTTCATCGCCTTTGGAGCCGGTATCCACCAGGGCGCTGGCGATGATGGTGAGCGAGCCGCCGTTCTCGATGTTGCGGGCGGCGCCGAAGAACTTCTTGGGCTTGATCAGCGCGCCGGTGTCGATGCCGCCGGTGCCGATCTTGCCCGAGTTGGGCAGGGCGTTGTTGTAGCCGCGGGCCAGACGCGTGATCGAGTCGAGCAGGATCACGACATGATCGCCGTACTCGACCATCCGCTTGGCCTTGTCGATGACCATCTCGGCCACCTGAATGTGCCGGCTGGCCTCTTCATCGAAGGTGCTGGCCACGACTTCGACGCGGTCGGGCGTGTTGCGGCGGAAGTCAGTGACTTCCTCGGGACGCTCATCCACCAGCAGCACGATGACGTGCACCTCCGGGTGATTGGTCGCGATGGCGTTGGTGATCTTCTGCAGAATGACCGTCTTGCCGGTGCGCGGCGCGGCGACGATGAGTGCGCGCTGGCCGAAACCCAGCGGCGTCACGAGGTCAATCACGCGCGTCTCGATGATGTTCGGCGTCGTCTCCAGAATCACGCGCTTGTGCGGGTGCAGCGGCGTCAAGTTCTCGAACGTCGGAAGATCGTGCAGCGTCGCGGGATCGCGGCCGTTGACGCTGTCGACGCGCAGCAGCGCGAAGTACGTCTCGGCCTCCTTGGGCGGCCGGATCAGACCGCGAATCACCTGGCCCTTGCGCAGGCCGAAGCGCCGCACCTGTGAGGGACTGACGTACACGTCATCGGGCGAAGCGAGATACGAGTATTCCGCCGACCGCAGGAAGCCGAAGCCATCGGGCAGTAGTTCGAGCGTGCCTTCGCCGACCATCAGGCCCTGCTTGCGGGCGCGGACCTTGAGGATCTCGAAGACCAGTTTCTGCTTGGGCAGCGTGGCGTAGTCGCCTTCGAGTTTTTCCTTCTTGGCGAGCTTGAGCAGTTCCTCGCCGCTCATGTGCTGCAGCGCGGTGAGGTCGAGTTCATCCTTCTTGGCGAGGTCGAACTTCTCCTGCGATTCGAGATCAAGAGCCTGAGCTTCGGCCTCGAGTTGCTCATCGCTGGGCACCTCGCCGGGCGCGAGCGTTACGCTGGCAGCAGCCTGGTAGTTGCCGCCTCCGCCGCCGCCGCCTCCGCCCACGCGAAACTTGTTGCGACGACGACGCGACTTCTTGGATGACATGTGGTACATCGAACTCCTGGACCGCAATAGGCAGAATGAGGTGTGAGTGATTTGGGAGGGCTGTGCCGGCGAGGTCCGTCGCCTGCGTCTGGCCGTGAACCCGGAACATCCCCGTCAACAGGGGAGAGAGCGGCATCCGTGCCAGCAGACAACGCTGTGAAGGCTTGGTCGCTTCTTTCGGGCTTCGGGAGTCCTGAGCCTGTCCCGTGCTCGATGACCGTGTGTCGAGCGCCCGAAAGATCGATTTCGTGCGGGGGATTTGCCGCGCTGGCGTTCGTTGACGCGCGGCCGTTATGAAACTTCTACCGCGAAACAGCCCTGACGGTTCGGTTTTTCAAGGGCTTTTGCCGCGGCTGGTGATCTGCTGCAGCGTGCGGGCCACGTTCGCTCGCAGGTCGTTCAGATCGCCGCTGTTGACCAGTACATGATCGGCCATCCGCCGCTTCTCGTCAAGTGGCATCTGGGCGGCTTCGCGGGATTCCCATTGCTGGTGCGTCCAGTGGCGATTGGCCTCGACGCGGCTGGATCGCAGGTGGGGGGGCGCATCGATGAAGATGATGGCATCGCATTCCCGGGCCAGCCCGGCTTCCAGCAGCAACGGGGCGTCGATGACGAAGGCCGGAGTCCTCTCTGCCGATTTCGCAAAGAGATCCCGGCGACGCTGCTCGATCCACGGATGCGTCAGGCCTTCCAGGCGCTTGCGCTGCGCGGGATCGGCGAAGATGATGGCGGCGACCTTTCTGCGATCGATCTCGCCGGTCGCGGGATCGAGAATCGAATCGCTCCACCATTCGACAAGTTGGGGCCTGATGGCGGGATCGCGCAGGGAGGCGCGCGCGAACTGATCGGAGTCGGCAACGACGCAGCCCATGTCGCGCAGCATGCCCGCGACCGTGCTCTTGCCCGAGCCGATGCCGCCGACGAGGCCGATGATGGGAGATGGGGATTGACGATTCACGATTGAGGATTGACGAGTGCTTCGAATCGTCAATCGTCAATCA
>DATKJG010000273.1:0-8547 GCA_035543215.1 Phycisphaerales bacterium
CTCATCACAGTCGCGATAGATGCCTGCTGTAGCGAAGTAGTAGAACTGGTGCCGGTGGACGAAGTCGGCTTCTGACATCGCAGTCATCGATACGCGGAACGATGACCCGCCTGCGCGATGACCCGAGCCGTCCGAGGAGAACGCGCTCGATGATGTGCCATGGCAACCGCCAAGCGACAGGGCGCTCAGAGCGAGGGTGGCCAGAAGGCAGCGACGGATCCAGGGTGCTCGATGCATGATCGACTCCGGTGTGCGAGGAAGGCCTTCATCGTGTGAATGGATGGGATCGCCACCACATTTATCGGATACTCGCTGGTCGCCGGCCGAGCGTTTCTGCGTTTGCAAGGGGGCGATTTCCGGCGCTCGGATGGATGGCGCACCCAGAGGCTCCGATAACTCGCCACGCGGGCTTTGTGCCCTTTTCGCCCGTGCGCTGCAGTCAGTGGCTGGGCTTCGTCTGTCGCATGCACGCGAGTTCGATCTCACGCGCGATATTGCCAGCATCGCCAAGAGTCTGCTCGAGCGTCTGCTCAAACATCTGTTTGACGCTCTCATCTTCGAGCAGCGGCAGATTGATGCGGACGTTCCATGCAGCGGATCGCGCGCCAGCCTCGGCGAGGATGGCGGCCATGGCCAGGTCACTCGCCAGTGATCGGCTGGTCGCTCCACACAGTCGCTGCAGCAGTCGCAGCGTCTCCATGCACGCGTGCAGAACCGCATGCGGAGCGGCGATCGCCTGCTCGACCGCCGCGCCAAACTCGGCGATGCGCTTCGGATCGTTCTTCTCGAGTTTCCACAGCGCGTTCAAGCGCCCATACGCGGCAGCGTCTTCCTCCGCCAGCTCCAGCGCGCGCGCGCCAAGTTCCTGCAGGCTCCGGAGCGCCCCCTGATGCAGCGCGTCGTGAGCCAGCAGCGACTTCTTCCCGGCCGAATAGTTCACGACCATGCGCCCCAGCGCGGCGGCGAGAGCAGCGACGACCGATGCCACGGCGCCGCCGCCGGGCGTTGGCTGTTTCGCCGCGACAGCATCCAGAAAGTCGGACAGTCTGAGATCGGCGAACGTCACGACGTTCCTTTCCCGCGTCGCCGGATCACGCGCGAATCTCCGCCTTGAACTTCGACTTCAGCAACTCCATCACTCGCTGCATCTGCGGATCGACCTCATCGTGCTTGAGCGTGCGGTCCGGCGCTCGGAAACGCAGACGCAGCGTCAGTGACTTGCGCCCGGAGCCGATCTGCTTGCCTCGGAAGGTCGTGACGAACTCGACTGCCTCTGCGTGTTCGAGGCGCAGACCCTCGACCGCGCTGCGCACCGTGGTCCACGTTGTGCGGTCATCGACGATGGCCGACACATCGCGCTCGATGGCCGGGAACGAAGGCAGTGCATGCGCCTCGGTTTCCGGCGGATACAGGTGATAGTGCTGCGGCAACCCGATCTCCGCGCCGACGATCGGATCGCTCAGACCGAACATGCCGACGACGCCAGACGAGAGCGCTCCGCAGAGCCCCAACACCTCATCGCCGAGTTTGAGCACCGCGCCCGGTGCGAACCACGGCATTGCCTGCTGCGGCTCGGCAGTCACGCGACGTTGATCCCCGTGCACAATGTGCACGAGGTGGTCGATGGCGCCCCGAATCTCGCGCAAGCCGTTGTTGCCGGCCGGCGCCAGGAGCGCGAGATTGACGCGCTCGACATGCCGATCCTTCAGCAATGCGAACACAGAGGCCGTCTCGAAGAGGCGGACGTCGTCCACGCCGTTGTCGCGATTATGCGCAAAGACCCGCAGCAGACTCGGCAGGATCGACGGACGCAGCACGGGTTCGCCGCCGGCGCGCTCATCCTCGACCTTCATCGCGGCCATGCCCGGAGGCAGGAACGCAGTCGCCGCCTGTTCGCTGACGAGCGAATGCGTCACCGTTTCCAGGTATCCCATGCCCACGAGCGCATCATTCACGGCGCAGCGCGCCATTTCACTGCCCTGCGGCGGCGCGACACGCACGCTGATGGTTTCGGCGATGTGCAGACGCTCAAGCCCGTGGAGGCGAGCGACTTCCTCGACCAAGTCGATCTCGCGTTCCAGGTCCAGGCGCTGCGGCGGAATCGTGCAGCGCACGACGCCGCGCTCGAGGACCGGCTTCAGGTCGAGACGGCCCAGGAGGTCGACCATCGTCTGATCGGGGATCGGCAGACCGATGATGGCGCGGCATCGTTCGCAGCGCATTCTCACGGTTCGCATCGGGGGAGTCGCGATGCCGTCGCTGACCACGCCTTCGCACAGTTCGCCGCCGCACAGTTGCAGGATGAGCTCGACAAGCCGGTCAGCCGCGTGATTGACCTGCGCCGGGCTGACGCCGCGTTCGAATCGATACGCTGCGTCGCTGGGAAGGCCATGCCGCCGGCTCGTCGCGCGAACGGTCATTGGCGCGAACGAGGCGGCCTCGATGAGGATGTCGCGAGTTGAGGACGTGACCGCCGACAGTGCACCGCCTTTCACGCCTGCGATTCCTACTGGGTTGTTCGCGTCGGCGATGAACAGGTCGTCGGGATGCAATTTCAGTTCCGCCGCGCCCTCGCCGATCGGCAGGAATCGCTCGCCGGCCGCTGCACGGCGAATGATGATCACGCCGCCCTTGATCTTCGCGAGGTCGAATACGTGCGTCGGCTGGCCGAGTTCGAACAGCACGAAGTTGGAAGCATCGACGATGTTGTTGCGCGGGATGTCGCCGCGCGCCAGCAGCCGCTCCTGCAGCCACGCCGGCGACGGTCCGACTTTCACCCCGCGGATGATGCGCGCGGTATAGAGAGGGCAGCGAGTCTTCTCGCGATTCTCGACCTTGATGAGCGTGTCCGCCCGCGGGCCGGCGGCCTTGGGGCGAGGCTGGGGCGCTTTGACCACTCGGCCGGAGATGGCGGCGATCTCGCGCGCCAATCCCAGATGGCACAGACAGTCGCCTCGATTGCTGGTAAGTTCGATGTCCTGGCGTGTGTCGCTCGCGCCGCCCGGGAGGCACACCTCCTCGCGCGATTCCATAGGAAAGCCCGCGCGCGTCAGACACTCGGCCTGTTCGTCGGCAGTAGCAGGCGGGTCGAGGTAATCGTTCATCCAGCGCGCGGATGTGTTCATCGAGGACGCAAAGGGTATCGTTGTCAGCGCCCAGCGGAAAGGGCAGTCTCCAACGTCGCCGGACGTGACTGGCGGCTGATACACTCCGGCCCATGCAATGGAAAGCGATGGCTGCTGTGCTTGCATTCACCCTTGCGTGCGCCGGCTGCGCGCAGAGGCAGCAGGTTTCGGCCGATCCGCTGGGCGCGGCGCCAACTGATTTTGCGATCGAATTGACAATCCTGACCGGGTTGGACACCCCGACTTCGAGCGAGGCCCATCTCCGGCAGAGCAGGTATGTCCTCTTCGCCGACGGCTCGCTCTGCCAGGGTGATGATCCGCAACGCGCACACGGACCGGACTGGCTGCCGCCGCTGACGCGCGTGCTGACGCGCCGGCAGGTTGCCGAGACCTGGTCGCTGGCGCAGCAACTGGGCTTCACTGATCCGGCGAATGCGCAGCGCGGGGCGGTGAACTTCAAACTGATGGCGCCTCCCAAGGACGGCGTCGCGTATCTCGCTGCTATCTCCGGCTGGGGCGAGCGGTGGACATTCGTGCGCGCCGGCGCGCTGGGGGAGCCTGACCCCGCCATGGTGCAGTTGTCGCGCGACCTCGCACGCCTGGCATGGGCCACCGATCAATTGCCCGCCGCCATCAGCCTCGCGCCCAAGCGATATGACTTCGGGCCCGATCCCTACGCCCGTTTCCGTCAACCGGGCGGTGCGCCGGCGGCCGACATCGCGGAGGCGAAGTCAGGAGGCGGCCAGAATTGATGCGGCCTTGCGCCCTCGTGTGCCTGATCGTGAGCGTGCTGGCATTCGGCTGCCAGGAACCCGATCGCGCACCCGAGGCGCCACGCGCGGTTGAGGATGTCTACGGGCTGTCGTTGACGCTCGACCTGCGCGACGCCAGCGGGGCCGAGGAGTACTACACCGTCGATCGCGACGGCCTGCTGGGCTTCGGCGGTGGTCTGGATGCGCGTTTCGAACGTGTGTCGTATGAGGCGATGCTCACCGCCGACGACATGCAGGCCCTGCAGCGGTTGATCGATGAACAGGAACTGCTCGACTCGCCGCTGACATCATCCAATCAGCCGAAGGATGTGCGCTACAGCGTAAAGATCCGCACGCGCGAGGATTCGATCAACAAGAACCTCAAGGGCGAGAACGCCAGGCTCGAGGCGATGCGGGCGCAGTTGAAGCAGTTCGCCAATCGTCGGCTGACGCCCGAACTCGAACGCCAGCCACGGCCCAGTGCCGGCACGCAGCCGGCTGCGACGCAGCCGCGGTGAATCGGGCATCGCCTACAATCACGAGCGCTCAGATCCGCAGGAGGCTTTTGCGCATGCAGCATCATCTGCCGCTTTGGAGGTCACGCGGGTTCTCGCTGGTGGGCATCCTCATCAGCATGGCGATCATGGTGGTGCTGTTCGCGCTGCTGATGACCTCGCTCAACAAGGCTGTCACAGGCCAGGGCTCGGCGGTGCAGGGCACGGTGCGCTCGGTGCAGGATGAGTGGTATCTCACCGCGCTGTTCCAGTCGATAATTGCGCATTCGGTCGACACCAAGGGTGAGCGCTTCCTCACACCCAGCGAAGTCAGCGGCAGCAAGGATGTCTCACAAAACACCACCGCCAACGTCTACAGCGCGATGGTGATGAAGAACTACACGAGCTGCCACCAACTCATCTCCGGCAATGAATACAGCGGCTCCGTGCAGGAGAAAACCGACTACGACATGACTGCGTACAACCCATCCCAGAAGGTGTATTGGGATACGACCTTTGTCGCCGACCTGAGCGACCTTTCAAACGTTTCGTTCGCGCATGAGCCATTGCACGGCGACCGCTTCACGCAGCATTGGAAGAATGCGCTGTCATCATCGTTTCCCGTGCTTGGTAATCGCGGGCCAAAGGACGGCGCAGACAATCCGCAGTCGTATACCTATGGACGCAACGGTCAGTGGGGTGGCCATCTGTGCTTCGGCGACGGCCACGTTTCGTACGTCGACAGTTTCACGCCCAACGGGCTGACGTACTCGGTGCGAGGCGACATCAAGCCCGACAACATCTTCAAGGTCGACGCTGGCTTCGACGGTCCCGATGCAGTGCTGGCGTTCACGCAGAGGATGCTCAAGGCGGGGCCGATGCTGCAGTGGGATTGATGGTGGGCCTGCACGGCGGTGGAACCGTCGCGTCCGCGCGCCCGTAGAGGATGGGGCGACGATGCTCAGCGGCGCTTCGAAAGGATGAAGCGTCATGGACTCACATCACAACAGGAAACCGGCGGGACGCGGCGTGACAATTGTCGAGGTATTCATCATCGTGCTGGCGATCCTTGTCCTGGCGCTCTTCGCGCTGGTGCTGCTCAATAGTCGGCATCGACAGCGAATGGCCGGCGCCGTGCGTGATGCCGCCCAAATCCGCGGAATCCAGCAATCGTGGACAATCTTCGCGCGCGAGTTCGGCGGCGAAATGCCCGCGCCCAGCATGATGATCCGTCTCACCGCCGACGGCATCGAGACCACGCAACGCGGCAGCGAGGACGTAACTCTCAATACCACGGCCAACTTGCATTCGGTCGCGATCATGCAGAACTACTACACGTCAGAAATGTGTGTCAGCCCGACTGAGCCTAATCCCAAGGTCAAGGCCTTGGCCGGCGATGACTACAACTACAACGTGTACAAGCCTGCAGCGTCGACGTATTGGGATTCGACATTCACGGCCAACCTGCAGACCGGCTCCAACGTCTCGTACGCGAGCATGCCGATTCATGGCCAACTGCGCGCCAAGCACTGGAAGCAGACGGCGTCGGCGACGTGGCCGATCATCGGCAACCGCGGGCCGATCAACGGTGTGCACGATCCCAACTCCTTTACGCTCAGGATTCACCCGCCATTCGACCAATGGAGCGGCAACATCTGCTTTGCGGACAGTCATTTCGAGTTCGTCACCGGCCTGCCGACAGGCACAACGGCCGGTGGCAGCACGATGAACACGCAGGGCCTGTTCCGCTACGACGGCGAGGAGGACTCCGACGGCATCCTCACCTTCACGAAGTCGATGTCGCGCGATGGGCCAGTCATTCAGCATGATTGATCTCACTCAGCAGGGCGCTGAGCCGGCGGAATACACTTGGGCCCCATGGCGCAGGACGGCGGTGATGTGATTGTCGGCATCGATCTGGGCACGACCAACTCGCTGGTCGCGGTGTGCGACGAACGCGGGCCGCGCATCATTCCCGATGACCAGGGCCGGTCACTGCTGCCGTCGGTCGTGCGTCTCAGAGCCGACGGCGAGCCGGTCATCGGCCACGAAGCGCGCGAACATGCCGTCGAGTTCCCGGATGAAACGATCTACAGCGTCAAGCGCCTCATGGGCCGCGGCATCGAGGATGTGCGCGGCGATCTTCAACATCTGACCTATCAAGTGGTCGCGGGCGAACATGACACGGCACGAGTCCGTGTGGGTGATCGCATTCGCTCACCGCAGGAGATCAGTGCGCTGGTTCTCTCAACACTCAAGCGGCAGGCCGAGGCTTCGCTCAAGCGAGAGGTGCGCAAGGCCGTCATCACCGTGCCGGCCTACTTCGACGATGCCCAGCGGCAGGCGACGCGCGACGCCGGCCGGCTGGCGGGGCTCGATGTCGTTCGCATCGTCAACGAGCCCACCGCCGCGGCACTTGCGTACGGCATCGGCCAGGTCAATCCCAACCCGAAGCCCGAGACAATCGCCATCTACGACCTCGGCGGCGGCACATTCGACATCTCGATCCTCCAAGTCACGCCCGGAAAGGCGGAAGGAGCCGAGTCTTTCTTCCAGGTCGTTTCGACGGCTGGCGACACGCACTTGGGCGGAGATGATGTCGATCGGATGCTCGTCGATCTCGTCCTGCGCGAGGTTCGCGAACAGTTCGGCGCGGCGCTCGATTTCCCTCCGTCCACACGACAGGCCCTCCGACTGTTCGCCGAGGCTGCGAAGATTCGGCTGTCGAGCGAGGAGTCTGCCAGACTCGAGATCGCGCTGGGCGATGGTCGCACCTATCGCCGGTCGCTGTCACGCGCTGAACTCGAAAAGATGATGGAGCCATGGGTAGAGCGCACGATGGATGCATGCCGACGGGCTCTGCGCGATGCGGCGCTGCAGCCAGGGCAGATCGATCGCGTGGTGATGGTGGGCGGCGCGACGCGCACGCCGTTGGTCCGCGGGACCGTTGGCGAGTTCTTCCAGCGCGAGCCGTACACCGCCCTCAATCCCGACGAAGTTGTGGCGCTAGGCGCGGCGGTGCAGGCCTCGATTCTGGCCGGCGGGAATCGCGCGATGCTGCTGCTGGATGTCATCCCGCTCAGCCTCGGCATCGAGACCGTGGGCGGCGCGGTCGCGAAGATCATCATGCGCAACACGACCGTTCCCAGCCGCGCCACGGAGATGTTCTCGACCAGCGTCGATGGCCAGACCAACGTGAAGATTCACGTCCTTCAGGGCGAGCGCGAACTGGTGCGCGACTGCCGCAGCCTGGCCCAGTTCGATCTGCGCGGCATACCGCCCATGCCCGCGGGCATCCCGCAGATCGAGGTCGAATTCCTTGTCGACTCCAATGGCATACTCAACGTCGCCGCAGGCGAACGGCGCTCGGGGCGGCGCGCGTCGGTGCAGGTCGTGCCGCGCTACGGCCTGACGCGCGAGGACGTTGATCGCATGGAGGGCGAATCGTTCCAGCACGCTCGCGAAGACATGCACGCGCATCGTGTCATCGACCTGGCGGTGAACGCGGCTCTCGATATCAAGTGGATTCGCGAGGCAATGGCCCGCGTACACGGCGAATTGGATTCCGCCTACCGTGCGCAACTCGAATCGATGATCGCGAGCCTGCAGAGGTTCATCGACGATTCACGGGCCAACCCCGCGCGGGTGGATGCCGAGGCCTTTCATCGCGCCAAGCAGTCGCTGGACGAGGCGTCGGTGCGGCTGCACGAGATCGCCATTGCCCAAAGCCTGCGCGGCGAACGAGCGTGACGCCGTACAATCGAGCCTTTGCCGGGGCTGGTAGCTCAGCGGTCCAGAGCAGTCGACTCATAATCGATTAGACGGTGGTTCGAATCCACCCCAGCCCACTGTTCCTCAATCATTGCATCGGAGAATTCGCATGATTCGTCTGGCTACAGCGATCGTCGTCGGCGTGGCGTGTTGGGCTGGTCTGGCGTCGGTGGCGCAGCAACAGCCGCCGGTGACGGCGCCGGCCGGCCAAAGCACTGTCCCTCGCCGGGCGGTGCTGGTGACCGGCGCGAGTTCCGGCATCGGCCGCCGCACTGCTGAGGTGCTCGCCTCCCATGGCTTCTTCGTGTACGCCTGCGCGCGGAAGGATGCGGATCTCAAGGAGCTCGACGCGATCGACAACGTGCAGGCGATCCGGCTGGACGTGACCAAGTCGGAGGACATCGA
>DATKJG010000274.1:0-6329 GCA_035543215.1 Phycisphaerales bacterium
CAGCGCGCGCTTGGGCGTGCCCGCGGGCTTGCCATCGGCGAAGAGCGGCAGATCATTGACGCGCAGCGCGACGATGTCGGGATCGATGCCCACGCCGCTGCGCCCGGCGGCGGCGAGGATGCGGCCCCAGTTCGGATCGCCGCCCGCCACGCTCGTGCGCACGAGCAGACTGCTGGCGACCGTCTGGGCAACCTGCAGCGCATCGGCGGGTGACGCGGCGCCGCTGACGCGCACGCGGATGAGTTTCGCAGCGCCTTCGCCATCGCGCACGACCATCTCCGCCAGTTCGCGCGCGACCTGCGTGATCGCCGGCGCGAGGATGCTTTCGGGAAACTCACCTGCCTCGCCCGATGCGAGCAGGAACACTGAGTCGTTTGTGGATGTGTCGCCATCGACGGTGATGCGATGGAATGAGCGATCGACTGCGGATCGCAGCATGTGATCGAGCGCGGGGACATCCACCTTCGCATCGGTCATGATTACGCCGATCGTCGTTGCCATGTTGGGATGAATCATGCCCGCGCCCTTGGCGATGCCGACGACGCGGCAGGTGCGGCCGCCGTGCGAAACCGTTCGCTCAGCCATCTTCAGGCGCGTGTCGGTGGTGTGAATGGCGACCGCGGCCCGCGCCAGCCCGCTTTCGCTGCACGAAGCGATCAGTTTCGGCAGGGCATCGATGATGAGTTGGCTCGAAAGGTGCTCGCCAATGACGCCGGTTGAGTTCATGAGCGCCTCGTTCGAATCGCACTTGAGGTGCGCGGCGAGCGCATCCATCACGGCGTCGGCATTGGCGAAACCCTGCTCGCCCGTCGCGGCGTTGGCGCAGCCGGAGTTGATCACCAGCGCGCGAAAGCGGCCATGCGAGGCGGCGATCTTCTGCTGCGAGATCACGATGGGCGCGGCCTTGACGAGATTGCGTGTGAACATTGCCGCGGCACTCGCGGCCCCCGCAGGCGCGAGAATCAGCGCTAGGTCATCCGCGCCGGAGGCCTTGATGCCGCAAGCCGTACCGGCGGCGATGAAGCCGCGAGGGCAGCCGATTGCGGTTGAAGTGGTTCGTTCAGTCATTGTTGCGTTCGTCAAATCTCGATCCTTTCAGAGGTCAAACAGATCTCCATCACCCGGCCCTCATTCCCATCCGTGTCCATCCGCATCTATCCATGAATCGCGGCGGGCTCATCCCAACTCGCGGATCATCGCGATCTCATCGCACTTCGATCGCTTTTCGCACTTGAGGCAGTCCTTGAACACTTTCTCGGGCAACACATCGATCGCGACGGTGCGGAAGCCGCTGCGCTCGAAGAAGTGGGGGGCGCGCGTCAACACGAACACGCGCGAGATGCCCAGTCGCTTCGCCGAGTCGAGGAAGTGCTGCACGAGCAGAGAGCCGACGCCCAAGCCGTGCTTGCCGGGATCGACGCCCAGCGAGCGGATCTCCGCGAGCGTCGGCCCGTAGATGAACAAACTTCCGCAGCCGACGACCTGGCCCTTGTGCAACGCGACGCCGAAATCGGAGAGTTGGGCGAGAATCTCATCGCGCGAGCGCGGCAGGTTCTCGCCCTGCTGGGCCCAGTAATCCACCAGTCGCACGATGCCGTCGAGATGTTTCACATTCGCGGGCAAGATCTCGACATCGCCGTTGACCTTCTTCTTGCGCTTTCGCGACTTGGGCTTTAACTCTGCCTGCTCGATGGCGTCGTGCACCTGTTGGGGCGCAGTGCCGCCGAACACATCGCGCTTCTTAAGCGCGGCATCGATGCTCAGGTGCACGCGCACATCGCTCTTGATCTGCGGCGCGATCTCCGAGAGATCGCTCATCGGCAGGTCTTCGATCGGAACACCCTTGTCGATCGCGCGGCGGACGATGCGCCCCGCCATCGCATGGGCATCGCGGAAGGGCACACCCTGTTTGGTCAGGTAGTCCGCCAGTTCAGTCGCGTTCGCGTATGCGCCCTGGGCGGCGAGACGCGTGCGCTCGCGGTTAACTCTCAGCGATTCGATGACGCGCGTCGTGATGCGCAGGCTCAGCGAGAGATTGTCCATCGCGCCGAAGAGCGTCGTCTTGTCTTCCTGCAGGTCCTTGTTGTACGAGACCGGCAGGCCCTTGAGTGTGACGCACATGGCGACGAGCGCGCCGATCGCGCCGCCCGCCTTGCCGCGAACCAGTTCCAGCGCGTCGGGGTTCTTCTTCTGCGGCATCATGGATGAGCCGCTCGTAACCGAATCGTCGAACTCGACGAAACCCGCTTCGGCCGAGCCGTAGAAGATCAGGTCCTCGGCCATGCGCGAAAGGTGCACCGCGCACAGCGTGATGGCGCTGAGGGCTTCGACGACGAAGTCACGATCGCCCACGGCGTCAAGGCTGTTGGTGGTCGGGCCGTCGAAGCCGAGTGATTTGGCGAGGGCCGCGCGATCGATCGGGTACGCCGTGCCCGACAGCGCGCCCGAGCCCAGCGGACAGCGCGCGGTGCGCGAAGAGGAGTCTTCGAGACGGCCGTCATCGCGCTGCAGCATGTCGTAATACGCGAGGCACCAGTGCGCAAAGAGCAACGGCTGGGCCCGCTGCATATGCGTGTAGCCGGGCAGGATCGTGCCTTCCTCGCGCTTGCCCAGCGCCAGCAAGGCCTCCTGCAGCCCGCGGATTTCCTGCTGCCGCTCGTCGATGGCCTTGAGCGTCCACAATCGCAAGTCGGTGGCGACCTGATCGTTGCGGCTGCGGCCGGTGTGCAGCATCTTGCCCAGCGGCCCGAGGCGCTCGGTCAGTTGGGCCTCGACCCACGTGTGCACATCCTCCATGCCGCTGGTTTGGATGGCCTGCGGATCGCGCGCGGCGTCATCAGCGATGTCGCGCAAGGCGCGTTCGATCGATTCGACCTGCTCGATGTTGAGCACCTTCGCCGTCTGCAGGGCCTTGGCCCAGGCGATGGAGCCTTCGATGTCTTCCTGCACCAAGCGCGCATCGACAGCCAGCGAATCGTTGATCGCCGAGAACAGTTCATCGGTTTCGCCGCTCATGCGGCCGGACCAGAGTTTCATGTGCGTGGTTTTTCCGGCAGACGGGCTTAAGCCCGTGCCCGACCAATGGAATCGATATCAGTGCGAGACGCCCTGCGGCTGATTCGCCTTGAGCGCCGCGATGCGCGACGGCAGCGAGTACAGCCGGATGAAGCCCTCGGCGTGCTGCTGGTTGTACACCTCGTCCGCCGAGAACGTCGCGAATTCCTGCGAGAAAAGGCTGTTTTCGGAACGGCGCTTGATCGTCGTCGCCGTGCCGCGATGCATGCGCACGACGATGTCGCCGGTGAGTCTCTCCGCCATCTTCTCGATCGCGGCCCACAGGATTTCGCGCTGCGGCGTGAACCACTCGCCGTTGTACACGGCGTCGGCGAAGCGCGCGCCCAGCCACTCGCGCAACTGAACGGTCTTGTGATCGAGTACCAGTTGCGTCAGGCCCTGCAGGGCTTCGTACAGCACGGTGCCGCCCGGCGTTTCGTAGCAGCCGCGCGACTTCATGCCTACGAGACGGTTCTCGATGAGGTCGACGCGGCCGATGCCGTGCCGGCCCGCGCGCTGATTGAGCGCAGCGACGAGTTCATCGCCCGCCATCGGTTGGCCGTCGATCGAACGCGGCCGGCCGTTCTCGAAGCCGATCATGACATCCTCAGGCAACGCTGGCGCGCTCTGCGGCGAGCAGGTGCGCATCCAGATGTCCTCCGGCGGCGCGTTCCACGGGTCCTCGAGTTCGCCGCCTTCATGCGAGATGTGCCAGAGGTTGGCGTCGCGGCTGTAGATCTTCTCGGCGCTGGCGGTGGTGGGAATATTGTGCGTGCGCAGGTACGCCAGCAGATCCTCGCGGCCGCGCAGTTTCCACGTGCGCCACGGCGCGATTACCTGCAGTTCCGGCGCGAGCGCGGCATATGCGCTCTCGAAGCGGACCTGGTCGTTCCCCTTGCCGGTGCAGCCGTGCGCGAGCGCGTCGCAGCCGGTCTGCAGCGCGACATCGACCTGCGCGCGGGCGAGGATCGGCCGGGCGATCGCCGTGCCCAGCAGGTAGCGGCTCTCGTACAGCGAGCCGGCCATAAGCGTGGGGAACGCGAAATCCTCGATGAACTCGCGCTTCAGATCGACGATGTGGCACTGGGCCGCGCCAGTGCGCAGGGCCTTGGCCTCGACGGTACTGAGCGCATCGTCATCCTGGCCGACATCGCCGACGACCGCGATGACTTCGCAGCCGGGATGGTTCTCCAGCAGCCAGGGAATGATGCAGGAGGTGTCGAGACCGCCGGAATAGGCAAGAGCAATTCGATTGGGCATGGTGGTGGTAGGGCTGAGGCTTGGGGCCTGAGATCTGAGTCTTGAGGGTTGAGGCTTGAATGTGACTACGCGCGCGAGCCGATGACGTCCGGCCACGCTTGCGACTTTGCTTGATCCGCATTGTCGCACGGCGCAAGCAGGTGCAGCAGAAGCGCGTTCTGGGCGTGCATGCGATTCTCGGCCTGGTCGAAGACGACCGACTGCGGGCCATCAATGACCTCGGCCGCGACTTCCTTGTCGCGGTAGGCGGGCAGGCAGTGCATGAAGATCGATTCCGGCCCCGCTGCCGATATGACTCGCGGCGTGACCTGATAGGGCGCGAAGATCTTCAGTCGTTGTTCGGCTTCGGCCTCGGCGCCCATCGAAACCCAGGTGTCGGTGTAGATGACGTCGTGACCGGCGGCGGCGTCAAGATCGTTGCTCACGGCCAGCGTCGTGCCGCTGATCGTTGCGTGCCTCTTCGCGTTGTCGATGACATCAGCCGCCGGCTCATATCCCTTCGGCGTAATCACCGTCATGCGCGCCCCCAGCAGCGCCGCCGCATGCATCAACGAATGGCAGACGTTGTTGCCGTCGCCGATGTAGCAGATCGACAGATCGCGAAACGTCCGCGCCGGGAAATGCTCAGCGATCGTCAGCACATCCGCCAGCGCCTGGCAGGGATGGAATCGGTCGCTCAAGGCGTTGATCACCGGCACATTCGCATGCGCCGCGAGCTGTTCGACGGTTTCATGCGAGAACGTTCGCGCCACGATCACATCGCAGAAGCGTTCAAGGTTCTTCGCGACATCCTCAATCGACTCACGCTGGCCGATCCTGCCGCCGGCGGATTGCGCATCGACATACACCGGGTGGCCGCCGAGTTTCGCGAAACCGATCTCGAACGACAGCCGCGTGCGCAGCGAGGGCTTCTCGAAGAGCATCACCATCGAACGGCCGGCAAAGGTCTGCAGCAGCGGACGATAGTCGCGCTTGATCTGCACGGCCGTCGCCAGCAGCATCTCGATCTCCTCGCGAGAGAGATCGTCGACGCTCAGCAGATCCGAAGTATTCAGAACAGGAAACTGATCTGACGTAGTCATGTCGTTCACTTGCTCCCCGCGCCGACGGCGACAGCGACCGCTGGTTCGTGCGATGGCGATGCCACGAACGGCACGTGTTCGGCAGCCGGCACGATGCGCGTGCCCGGCCACTGGCTCGGCGGCAAGGACTGGAACTTCTGGGTGTCGCGCCACGAGGCGATCGTGACGGGAATGCGGGCTTCGTTCGCGGTGGCGACGGCGCTGCGCACCTTCGGCACCATGCCGCCGGTGATCTCGCCGCACTCGATGCGACTTTCGACTTCGTCGGGCGTCAGTTCCGCGAGCAGATTGCCCGCGCCATCGAGCACGCCAGCCACATCAGTCAGCAACATCAGGCTGGACGCATCGAGCAGGCGCGCGACATCCGCTGCCGCATCGTCAGCGTTCACGTTCAAGGGCAGACCCTGGGCGTCGAGGCCGATCGAGCACAGCACGGGCAGGAACCCCGCCGGCAGCAACGTCTGAACCAGCAGCGGATCGCCGCCGACCGCGCGGCCGACGTGGCCGGGGTCGAACAGATAGTGCGCCGCCTTGACGGTGCGCACGAGGAAGCCATCGCCCAGGCACAGGCCGACAGCGGGCACGCCCTGCTGCTGCAACTGGCCGACGAGGCGCTTGTTCATCTTGCCGGCGAGCACCGCGACGATCTCTTCGATGTGGTGCGGAGGCGTGATGCGGATGCCCTCGCGCTTCTCGGATTTCATGCCCAGCGCGCCGAGGTGGCGATCGACTTCCACGCCGCCGCCGTGCACAACGACGATGCCCGAGGGCCACGCGCGATGCAGAGCCGCGATTGTGTTGGCGATGGCCGCGGCTTCGGCAGGCGAATCGAGCGCAGCGCCGCCGACCTTTACGACGATCGGACCGTGGGCCGCGGCCTCGCCTTCGAAGCCGCCCAGAGTCTGGGCATCGTCGTCAATTCCAGTGTTGGAG
>DATKJG010000275.1:0-2801 GCA_035543215.1 Phycisphaerales bacterium
GGCGCAGGCGAACCATCATCTCGCTGGCAGCCGGATCGCCCGGCACAATCACCGGCCCGGCTTCACTACCGGCAAGGATGCCGTCAGGCGTCTGCAGCGAAAGGCCGGCGCGGTGCCTTGCGTCACTGTGACAGCCCACGCATCGGCCGTTGAAGATGGGCGCGATTGTTGCAGCGAAGAGACTGTCGCCGGTTGCACCGCCGTCGTTCGCCGGCTGCCCGTCGCGCGGCGCACCGCGAGATGGCGCTGGACCGGCAAATGGCGCGGTCAGAAACCCCTCGCCGTGGGTCATCGTGCCGCCGACATGTCCGGCCGGAATGAGCACGATGGTGGTGGCCAGAAGCAGCGCAGCATACACACCGCGAAGCACAGGCCTCGAGGCGCACAGCGCCATGAGCACACACCCGATCGCCACGCCGATGCCGAGCAGTTTGTGAGTCTGCAGCACGTCGCCGCTGTAGGCATCCTCGCGACTCAACAGCAGGCCGGACGTCATTGTCACCACAGCGCTCAGCGCCGTCAGCGACACCATCATCATGCGCAGCGAATGATCGAGCGGTTTGCGCCCCACCAGCGCGAAGAGTTCCAGCAGCACGACGCCTGCCAGCAGTCCGATCGGCAGGTGCAGAATCGCGGGATGAAGGCGGCCGCCGAACTCAAGCAGCGCCTCACTGTTCGCCAGCACAAGTGGGGGAGCCGAGGCCATTACGCCATGATCTCCGGTCGCAACTTGCCAAAGACATCGGTCAACCGGTAGTCGCGTCCCTCGTGGCGATAGGTCAGGCGCTGATGATTGAGACCGAGCAGGTGCAGCAGCGTCGCGTGCAGGTCGTGAACATCCACGGGATTCTCAAGGATGTTATATGAGTAATCGTCGGTCTTGCCGATGGCGATGCCCGGCTTGATTCCGCCGCCCGCCAGCCACAGGCTGAAGCAGCGCGGATGGTGATCGCGGCCGTAGTTGGATTCAGTCAATGTGCCCTGGCTGTAAACGGTGCGCCCAAATTCGCCGGCCCAGATCACTAGCGTGTCGTCAAGCAGACCGCGGCGCTTGAGATCCTTGAGCAGCGCGGCCTGCGGCTGATCGACCGCAGCGCATTGTTTGCGGATTTCCTCGGGAAGATTGTTATGAGCGTCCCAGCCGCGCATGTAGAGTTGGATGAAGCGTACGCCACGCTCAGACAGCCGTCGCGCCAGCAGGCAGTTGGCTGCGAAGGTTCCGGGCTTCTTCACCTCCGGCCCGTACATGTTGAGGGTACCTTCATCCTCGTCCGAGAAATCAGTGAGGTCAGGCACCGACATCTGCATGCGGTAGGCCATCTCATATTGGGCAATGCGCGTTCGTACCTCGGGATCAAGCGAGCGCTGCATTTCCTGTTGATTGAGATCGCCGACGAGATCGAGCATGCGCCGCCGGTTGGCCCGATCGACGCCGCTGGGATCCTTCAGATACAACACCGGATCGCCCGCGCTGCGCAACTTGCAGCCCTGGTGCTCGCTGGGCAGGAAGCCGCTGCCCCAGAAGCGGGCCGACAGCGCCTGCATGTTGCCGAAGCCCTGCGTGATCAACACGACGAATGACGGCAGGTTGCTGTTGGATGAACCAAGTCCGTAACTCACCCACGATCCGAACGACGGCCGGCCCGGCTGCTGGTTGCCGGTCTGAAAGAAGGTGATGCCGGGCTCGTGGTTGATCGCCTCGGTGTGCATCGAATGGATGAAGCAGATGTCCTTCGCCATCGACGCGGTGTGTGGAATGAGTTCGCTCAGCCAGATGCCATCCATGTTGTTGGCGTAGCGGCTGAAGCGGAAGATCGACGGCGCGACGGGAAAGCGCTTCTGCTCGCTGGTCATGCCGGTGAGGCGCTGGCCCTGGCGGATTGAGTCGGGCAGATCCTGGTTGTATCGATGTCGCAGACCGGGCTTGTAGTCGAAGAGATCGATCTGGCTGGGCGCGCCTTCCATGTGCATGTAGATCACGCGTTTGGCCCGTGGCCGGAGGTGCACGCCCTGCTGCAGCGTATTGACCGCGTCGGAGGCGAAGGCGGAGCCGTCGCGCAGCATCGAACCAAGCGCGAGCGTGCCAAGCGCGCCGCACATGCCGCGCGAGAGTTGACCGAAGAAACGGCGGCGGGTCAGATCGAGATAATGTTCTTCTACTGGATGCATCAGTCTTGTGTGACCGTTTCGTGCAGGTTGAGGACGGCGCTGGCGATCATGGTCCACGCCGCGAGTTCAGGAGCCGGAGTATCCTTCGACCGCATGGCGACGCCGGCCTTGAGCAGCGACTCAGCGTCGTTCGGCGCGGCGGCGTAACGCGCGCGGAACTCGTCGAGGGCCTTGAGCAGGCGCGATGATTCGTCGGCGGCTGGTGTGCGCCCAGTGCATCGTCGGAACAGCGCCGCCATGCGCTGTGCATCGCCCCCGTCGCCCGCAAGCATTCGCTGCGCCAGCACGCGGGCCGCTTCGATGTACTGCTCATCGTTCATGAGCACCAGGGCCTGCAGCGGCGTATTGGTCGCCGGCCGGCGAATCACGCATGCCTCGCGCGTCGGAGCATCGAACGTCTGTAATGACGGCGGCGGACAGGCGCGCTTCCAGTAGGTGTACAGGCTGCGACGATGCAAGTCATCCGACTCGCCGCGTGCGAACTCGCGCGTATTTGACTGCAGCATCGCCACTTCCTGCCACAGGCCCTCAGGCTGATACGGCTTGACCGATGGACCGCCGAGTTTCTCAATCAGTTGACCCGAAGCGTACAGCGCAAGGTCGCGAATCTGCTCGGCGCTCAGCCGCCGGCG
>DATKJG010000276.1:0-4498 GCA_035543215.1 Phycisphaerales bacterium
TGAATGAATGGCACGTCGATCCCAAGTTGTTGAATCGGCGAGCGAGGCGCGCAGTGAATTCGTTCTGGCCACGACATGTGCGGCCGGCCTGCGTAATTCACCTGTACGTCAGTAATCTGGTCGACGTCGTCGTCCTGCGTACCAATCCCGCCAGAATCAGAATCTCATCTGATTCACAAAGTTGCCCGCGATGCCAGCGAGGCGTGAATCGCCTTCGCGAGTCGTTCCTGCACTGTTTGGCGCGCTGCTTCGCTCCAAGCCAGTGCGGGACCGAATTCCTGCAGGCGCGACCAGGATGGATGCAGACGGATGTCGTCCATCAGGCCTGCGATTGTTGACGACTTACCATCGACCTGCGGCGTCCCAGCGACATCATTGATGTGAATGGGCTCAAGACTGGCGTGGCCGCGTCGCTGCAATGCCTGCAGCAATGCGCCCTGACGCGCCAGCAGCAATTGCAATGTGCGGTCATCGGCTGCGAGTTCGCTGTGGCCGCGCATGCGATCGAGAATGCGGCGGCCGTGCGTGTGTGCCACTCCCAGCGCGCCGCCGATGGCCGCCCCCAGCGCCGTCGCCGCGCCGAGCGTCAGGCCGCCCACCATGGCATCGATGGTCAGTCCCGCGACAGCGCCAGCGGCGGCCGCACTGCCGGTGCGCACGCCGAACTGCTTCATCGCGGCGGGGCTGAACAGGTCAACGCCCCAGCGGCCGTCGTGCATGGGCAGATCGGTCGCAGCCAGATCCTGCTTGGAGAAGCGATGCAGTTGCAGGAGCTGATCGACGCAGCGCTGCTCGCGCTCGCGGATGCGCTGTCGCAGCGACTCCATCGCGTCCTGCACCTGCAGCCGGTCCTGGGCCGGCACGCTGACCTGGTGGGCTCCGACGTCGATGATCAGGTCGGCGATCATCAAACACGAAGTCGTGATCAGTCCAGCTCGCAACCGCTCGCGCTCCTCGATCAGCGCGTTGAGCGTCGCATGATGATGATCGAGGAGGCTCCGCATCTTCTCCAACAGTCGCCGCTCGGTCTGATCATCGAGCACGACGGTGTCGAACTCAGCGACGGCGTGGAGATTCGCGCGCGAAAGGTGCTCGCGCCACAGGGCAATCTGCGCCTCGGGCGAGGCGACGAAGTTCAGCACGGGCACCACCGGTTTGGCGCAGCGCGCAAGAATCTCCAGTTCATCGCGATGCTTGCCGAGCACGCGGTCGCGCGCATCGATGACATACAGCGCGATGTCACTGGCGAGCACCTGCCGCAGAGCCTTGGCCTCTTGTTGGAACCGACCCCCCGCGTTGGTCCCCGCACTTGCGTCTGCGGTGGCGTCCGACGATCCGAGAAACGCGCGAATCTGATCGATGCCGTCGATGCGACTGGCGGCGCCGGCGCGATGGCGCTCCAGCAGTTCAAGCAAACCGATGGAATCCTCGAGGCCGGGCGTGTCGTAGAGTTCGACAGCCGGCTGCCCGCGCACCAGCAGCATCGCGCCTTCGACATGACGCGTGGTGGCCGGCCGATCGCTGACCTCGCCGAAGGTCTCATCGCGCGTGAGGGTGCGGAGCAGCGATGTCTTGCCGGTGTTGGTATGGCCAACGACAGCGACTTTGAGCGCCGGGGCTGCGTTGGCGGGCGCGTTCATCGCGCCTCCTTCGCCAGAGCGAGGTCAAAACGGTGGCGCAGGTCATTCAGCCACAGCCGCGCCCGAGACGCGTCGATGTTCGCGTTGTCATTGTCGGTGACGACGGCATCGAGCACCCGCGTAATCGTGCGCTCCTGGTAGCCCTGCATCTCCAGCAGCATCGCGAACAGCGCCGCAGAGCGCATCGCCGCGTCGATGCCGCCAGAACTTCGCTCGCCATTGACTTCGGCCTGCGCCTTCGTACCCGTTGGCTGCATGACGGCAGCGATCGCCGCGCCCAGTCCGCTCCAGATCGGCAGCGCGCTGATTGCGATCGGCGAGATCATCGCCGCGGCCGCGATGCAACCCAGCGCGCCCGCCGATGCGCCGGCAGCGAGCCATTTCGGGCTGCGCTTGAGTCGATCGGGCATGAAATCGACGAAGCGTCTCGCGCCGGCCGTGAGTCGCTCGCCAAGATTCTGCGGCATCAGCGCCGCCGCGTTCTCCGGCACGCGCAGCAGCGTGCGCCAGCGCGGCGCCGAATCGCTGTACAGCCGTGCGATTTCAGTGTGCAGCACGCTCAGGGCGGAGGCGTCGGACATGTGCTTGCCGGCTGCCGCGTCGGCCGCGAACCTCGCGATGAGATCAAAGGCCGGCTCGATGCGTCGCTCGTGTGCAGCGACGGATTCCGAAGCGCCGGCGATCGCCGCGAGGCGCGACTGCGAGGTCTGCGTGAGGTGGTCGAGATCGACCTCGATCATGCGCGCTTCTGGGATTCCCGCCGCACCTGCCACGATTCGCCAATCCGCAAGTCGTGCGTCGAATGACGATGTACGGCTGTGATCCGATTCAGGCGAATCGGCTGTTTGCCGCTCGCGCAATCGCTGGCCGCCTGTCAGCACAATCGCCGGGGGATGCGCAACCGTGCCCGCGAGATCGGCGAGGAACGTGCTCACGCCGCGATCAGGCGTCGTCGTGAGCGAGCAGACGATCACCAGCGACGCAGGTTCCTGGGCGGCGCGCGAGAGTTCGGCGACAGCGCGTTGGCGCTCCTCACGCGTGTCGACCATTCCCAGATCGTGCCAGCGCACGCCGTGCACCGCCGGCGGCCAGGCGTTGCCGTCGGTAGAACGCGGCAATTCGAAGCCCACAATCGCCGGCAGACCTCCCGCTGCACGCTTCATCGTGCCGCTGGCGCGTGCCGCTCGCGGCGGAGAAACCGGGGCCCGCGCGCCCGCATCGGCATCAACCACGCCAAGCATCGCCGCCGGAGGCTCGAGCACGCCGCGCAAGCGCGCGAATTCCGGCCGATCGACATCGAGTCGATACCGCGATTTCGCCGTGCGGCGCTGGCCAAGGCTCAATCCCAGCAGCAGCAGGCGCGGCGCCAGGCCGTACACGACGATCGATCCCACCAGCAGCGATGACCACGCCTGGCTCGTCCCCTCGGATTGCTGCAGCGGCACGCCTTCCCAGCGGCTCGAAGCAATCTGCTCATCGCTCGGCGAAATGAAACCTGACGTCTTCGGCAGAGCCGCAACTGCATGTGTCAGCGGCCGATAGGTCTCGGCGCTGAGGATCGTCGTTTCCCAGGCGAACGTGTACTGGCGCGTCGAAAGCAGGAACACGAGCATGCCCAGGCAGCCGACGTTGAACGCCAGCCACAGCGCATGGCTGATCGACGAGAATGTCCAGCGCCCCAGGCCGCCGCGCAAGAACGCGCGCGACAGACCGGCCACGGCTGCTGCGTAGGCGCGACCTGGATGAATGCGCTGCGCCAGCCACTGGCCGCCGCGCACCACCAGCCCGCCAAGCGAAGCGATCGAGAGCAGCGGCCCCGATGAGCGCGGCAGGAAGATCACGATCAGCCAGAGCGCCAGCAGCGCCAATTGCGGCAGGAGCGTCGCCGCCAGCACGTGAAAGATGTTGACCGGCTCATCGCGCGGCACGCCCAGCACGGCCCGAGCCGTCGCGATGCCCCCGAGCAAAGCCGCGATAAGGGCGGCGATGATCATCAATCCCACCGCGCTGCGCACGTGGTGCAGCGCATCAGCCAGCGTCGACGCAGCAGGCAGCGCGGCGGCGCGGCGAACCAGGCGATGCTCGAAGTCGCCCTCGAACTGCCGCGCGAGGTCGTTGGCTTCGTGGTCCGCGACCGGCGCTGTCTCCAACTGCTCCCATGCGGCGCTCGCCTCGGCCAGCAGTCGATCGCGAAACCGAATGCGCCCACCAGGATGTTCACGAGTTTGAGAATCGGGCGCTGTGGGCATGGGATCGGCGATCGGGCGCACAAGGACGCAGGCGCGCCCCGCTCAAGCGGGTCGGGCCCTGGTCTGCGTGATCAGTTCTTTGGATCGGGCCAGAGCGCGTCTCATCAACAAGGCTCGCCTTGGCCGGCGCGGCCTCATTTGTCGCCGGCGCCGGCTTCGACGCCCACGGCGGAGGAATGTGACGCCGTCTGGGACGGCGGCTGATTGGGCAATTCCTGTCGCGGCTTGGCCGGTGCGGAGGACTCGCTCTCGATCTCCTCCTCGATGCCCTTGATTCCCTTCTTGAACTCAATGATGCCGCGGCCGAGGCTACGGCCAACCTCAGGGAGGCGGCGGCCGAAAATCAGCAAACCCAGCACCAGCAGCACGATCCACTCCCAGCCGCTGGGCAGGCCCAGCGCCAGCGTGTGCGAGGTTGGTGCGAGCAATTGGAGCAGGTGTGGCATGGAAGGTTCCGTGGCGCCTGCCGACGGCAGCGAGCGCTCTCGAAGCGTCTGATTCTAGCGGCCATCCGGCTTGGAATCGCCTGTGTGGGGCTCGATGATTTCGCTGGCGATATTGCCGCTGATCACGCCGCCTCGGCCGATAACGACCTTCGTGGACAAGTCG
>DATKJG010000277.1:0-4374 GCA_035543215.1 Phycisphaerales bacterium
GGAAGAGTGATCTGGCGATTGTGCTGGACCCGCTGGAGTCGGAGTTGGTGATGATGACGGCCCCGCCGGCATACGCGACAGTATTGTCTTCGAACGTGCAGCGCGTGATGACGACGCTGCCAACGTTGGCAGCACCCCCGGAGACCGCGACGTTGTGGCTGAATAGGCAATTGGTGAGCGTGCCTGTTGCATACGAAGAGAGATTGCGCACTCCACCCCCGCCACCACCGGCGTAGTTGTGCATGAAGGTCGAATTCTCGATCGTGTAATTGCCGTCGGTGTCGACTCCACCGCCCCCGCCCGCCTCGGCGACGTTATGCGCGATCTCGCACGCGTTGACGACAAGATTGCCGCCCTCCTGCAACATGCCCGCACCATAGGTCGTCGCCCGATTCGAGAGAATCTTCGAATTCTGGATCGACGTATATCCCCAGTTCTTGTAGAGACCGCCTCCGAGGGTTGCGCGATTGTTCGCGATGACGCAATCAGTCAGGCTGATATACGAGCTGTCATCCACGCACAATCCGCCGCCTCGACATTCCAGCGTGTTGCCCGACATGTTCGCGTTGCCGCCGGTGATCGTCAGACCGGAGATGAAATGCAATTCGCCAGCTGGCCCAGCGTCGGCCAACAGGACGTGATAGGAATTGTCGTTGCCGGGCCCGCCGTTGGTGGCATCATCGCCGGCGATGTCGCCCGTCAATGCCGTGACATAGGTTGACGGCAGATATTCATCCGGATCGGCGTGACTGATGCCCGCGTAGCCGCCGCGCAGTGCCACGCTGCCGACGAGACGGAACGTGACCGAACGCGGGTCTGTGGCAATCGTGCGCACCGTTGGCAGATACGTTCCCTGCGCGACGCGAATCTCGGTAACGCCGCTGCCCGGTATGGCCGCCGCCGTCAGCGCGGCTTGAAGATCGTTCATGCCGGTGGCCCACGTCAGGCCGTCGCCTGGCGACTTGATGCTGGCATCGACGTGCAGCGTCACGGCCAGCGCGCCGGGCGCTGCGGCAAGTGACAACGACACCGCAATCGACATGAACGAAAACTGCATCGCCCAACGCGACATTCCATTGGGTCGCTGCCGTCGAATCCGCGCGAGCATGTTGTCGCCTTTCTGCCGCGCGACATCCGGACCAGGCGTGCGCAGGCGGCTCAGATGGAAGCAGTATATTGGCGGTTGCGTTGTCGCCGATAGGGCCGAACGCTGATACGGGCCATCAAATGCGTGCTGGAAATGCTTCGCCGCACTCCCCAATGCCGTGCCCGGATAGGTACCTACCGGCACGGTGCCAGAGTGCGGCATAGTGCGGGCATCGCTCAGTTCGCGTGCCCGATGACGCGCATGATCTTGCCGCTGCGGCCGTCGAGGCGGTCGAACGCGCACACGAACAACTCGCCTGCCTGATCCTCGCCGAAACTCGCGATGAACGTGCGCTCCTTGTTGTCCTTGTCCAGCATCTCGCCGCTGGCGGTGACCTTGGCGTTGTCGCGGTCGTAGCGCAGGCCCCAGATGCGGCCGGTGGCATAGTCGCCGTAGATGTAGATGCCCTTGAGGCTGGGCTGCTTGGAGCCGCGATAGACGTAGCCGCCCGTGACCGACAGGCCCTCGCGATGCGGATACTCGGCGAGAGGTTCAATGAGCGCCCCCGCCCCCCCCGCATTTGCGCCTTGTGGGGGGGCCGCGAAGTCGTGGCGACCTTCGCGGATGTTCCAGCCGTAGTTGCCGCCTTTGGTGATGAGGTCGATTTCCTCCCACGAATTCTGGCCGACATCGCCTGCCCACAGGTCGCCGTTGTCGCGGTCGAAGCTCATGCGCCAGACGTTGCGCAGGCCGTAGGCCCAGATCTCGGGCTTGGCGCCGGGATACTTGGCTTGATCGACGAAGGGATTGTCGGGCGGGATGGCGTAGGGCTTGCCGTCATCGGACTTGTCGATGTCGATGCGGGTGATCTTGCCCAGGAGGGTGTCGAGCCGCTGGCCGTTGCCATCGGGATCGTTGGCGAGCCCGCCATCGCCGTGACTGATGCAGAGGAAGCCATCGCGATCGAACAGGAGCGTGGAGCCGTCGTGGTTGCCGTACTTCTGCGGCACTTCGAGGATGATCTTCTCGGAGGCAGGGTCGGCCTTGTCGGGATCATCGCTGGAGACGTGGAACTCGCTGATGCGGTTGCGCTTGGGGTTGCCGATGGAGTAGTAGACGAAGAAGCGGCCGTTGGACTTGTAATCGGGATGGAAGGCCAGGGCGAGCAGGCCTTCCTCGTTGTGGTTCATCTGGACGTTGTCGCGGATGTCGAGGAAGACCTTGGCGGTTTCGACATCGTTGCGATTGGGGAAGACGCGGATGCGGCCGGTCTGTTCGATGACGAAGATGCGGTCGGTGCCATCGCCTGCGTGCGTGAGGAAGACCGGACGCGAGAAGGTCAGGCGCGGGAAGGCGGGCGCGAGGTGCAGCGTGGGCAGGCCGGTCGGGTTGCTTTGCGGCTTGGCCGAGGACTGCGCTTCGCCGGAACTGGAACTCGAATTCGAACTGTCCGAGGCGCTCGATCCCTCATCGCAGCCGGCGCAGGGCATGGGCGCGAGCGCGGCGAGGCTGAGGACGAGCGTCGTATGCAGCCGCGGCATGGGTCATTCAATGTAGAGGAAAGGGCCGCGGGAAACATCTGGCAATCGGCGGGATGTACGATGCTTCCATGGTGATGAGGATCACGATGGGTCTGCTGTTAACGCCGGCGCTTGTGACGGCGATGGGTGTGGTGGAGGTGACGGGGGCGATGGGCTTGGGGGCGGTGGGGTTGGGGGGTGGCGTGCAGGAGACGGTTCCCCAGAGCCGCCCGTCGCCGCAGGTTCAATGGCAGCGCTGGCAACTGCCCAGCGGCATGCGCGTCATCGCGGTGCATGCCCCGGACGCGAAGAAGCAGGCGACGTTCAGTTTCCAACCGATTCACATCGCTTCGGACGAAGCCGGCCGGGCCCAGTGGTCGCATCTGCTGGAGCACATGCTCATCCGCACGACGGATGGCGAGGGCTTGTCTGCGGATGGAGTCGTGTTCAACGGCGAGACGACGGACACATACCTTCGACTGGAGACGTTCACCGAGCCGGCGAAGTGGAAGGAGGCGCTCCAGCGGCACGCGACATGGCTGACAGCCCGGACGTTCGACGCGGCGCGGCTGGAGCACGAGAAGGGCATGATCGCGATGGAGGAGCAGAGCACCGCAGCCAACGGTCAGACCTACAAGTTCGCGCTGGCGGCGTGGAACCAGGTGATCAATCGCGGCCAGGCCAGCGCGGCTGTGCATGGCGATGTGCAGCAGGCGAAGGTTGATGACGTCGCGGCGTATGCGCGCAAGGTGCTGCGGCTGGATTCATCGGTGTTGATCGCGACGATCGGGCCGATGCCGGTGGCCGATGTGCATGCCGAGATCGCGCGACTGCTGGGCGACGCCAAGGTGGACGGGCGCGATGCGGGCGGCGAGGCGGGAGATCGGGCCGCGACGGCTCCTGCGAGTCAGCCGCAGCTGATTTCGGCGAGGTGGGATCTGCCCACGCGTCACGTGATCTGGTGGTGGCCGCTGCCGGACGATCGGCCGCAGACGCGGGCGGCGGCCGTGGGGGTGTCGCGGGCGCTGATGATGCGCGTGCGCTCGCGGCGTGATGTGGGCAAGGCGATTCGCTCGTTGCTTCCGCACGCGACGGTGACCACCCCGCGCGGCTCGTTCATGCTGCTCAACGCCTGCATCGCCGCCGACGCCAAGCCCGAGGCGTTGAGCAAGGCGGTGCGCGAGACGGCCGCGGCGCTGTGCGACCGCGCCAACCCCACGGCTGCGCAGTCGATCGTGTTCGCGGCGCGCATGGCGGCCCAGGAAGTGATGATCGAGCCCAACTTCGAGATGCTCGCGAGGGAGGTTCCGCCGCAGATGCGTGATGCGACGGAGGGCCTGTGGCTGCTGGCGCAGATGAACTACGAGTTCCCGTGGGGCGTGCCCGCATCCGAGGCGCAGCAGATGCTGATGAACCTCGATGATCAGGCCGTTGCGGACGTGCTGGCGCGATTGCGCAGCGAGCCGGCGACGCTGGTGCTGGAGCCTGCGGCGCCGGCATCGCCGTGAAGCGCGCTATTCGATCTCTGCACCCCCGGCCTGCACCCCCTGAGGCAGAAAGCGTTGGACGCTGATTTCGCCATTGCGCGCGATGCTCACGCTGCACGCACCGTCGCGCACCGTTACAAGCCGCTCGACACCGGTGAGTTCGCTAGCCCAGCGATCGCGCTGCCAGCGAATCCAGCCTGTCGATTGCATGACGACTGAAGGATCCACGCGCTCGATGAACGCGATGGCCGCATCGTGATAACTGCCGTGATGCGGAAGT
>DATKJG010000278.1:0-2529 GCA_035543215.1 Phycisphaerales bacterium
AACAACGGCCCTTTGCCGACGCTGGCCACGAATCCCGTCGTGCCTGCGGTGCAGTCGACCGCGGCAAACGCTTCATTCACGTGCGACTGGCTGCTGGACACAGGCGCCGCGGCCAGCATCATCTCCACGCGGCATGCGACAGCGCTGGGCCTGCTCAATGCCGACGGCACGCCGGCCCGGCCGCCCGATTTCACGCTGCCCCTGGGCGGTGTCGGCGGAGGCGGAACCGTCGAAAGCGCGCCCGGCTACGTGATCGACGGCCTGCGCATCAAGGCCCGCAATGACCGCGTGCTCGAACTGCGGCGCGTGCACATCATCGTGCGCGACATTTCCACGACGCTGGATGACGGCCGCACGATCACGCTTGATGGCGTCCTGGGCATGAACCTGCTGCTGCCATCGGCATCAGGGGTCAGCGATGGAGTGCCCGACAAGGTCAGCGATGGGCCATTCGATCGCATCTGGATCGACGGCGGCCGAAACACGCTGGGGCTGACGCTGAAGGCAGCGCGGTGAACCGACGACAGCAGGCCCTCCCCAATGGAAAAGCCCGCTGACGCGGGCTTTGGAGGAGCGATGATGACGTTGCGGTCGATTCGTTCAGGCGGCTGCAGCCTTGCGCTGGGAACCCGCTGGCGTCAGCGGCTGAACCTTGCGGTTGCGGCCAACGGTGCGCTGATCCTCGGTGGCGCGGCGGCTGGTCTGCTTCGCCAGGCATTCGATCAACTCCTGCGGCGTGCGGGCCCACAGGTCCGCGCCGATTTCCTCGGCCAGGCCCGGAGCACGGTTGAACACGCCGCCGCCCACGACGATCTGCATGTTCGGGCAGGCGTTCACGCCCCGGATGGTGTCGATGAGCTGCCGGATATTCGGCGCGTCGGACGGCGCGCTGGCCCACATCAGCAGGATGTCGGGGCGCTGCTCGCCGATCTCGGAGAGGACTTCATCGTTGGCGATCCCGCCGCCGCCGAAGAAGACCTCGTAGCCGTCAGCCTCGACCAGGTCGGCAGCGAGCTGGCCGGCGAGCTCATCGGCTTCGCTGTGGCCGGAGAACATGCACACCTTGCGGCCGCGGCGGGCGTTCTGCGAGTACTCGCTTTGGGCCTGATCCACCAGCGACCGCAGAATCCGGACCGCGTAATGGTGCGCGAGGGTGGTCAACTGGTCGTTGCGGAAGAGGTTGTTGATCATGTCGAGCGCTGGCCAGTAGATCTCGGTGGCCAGGGTCGCGGCGCTGCAGGCGTTTTCGGTGCGTGTTTCGGCGATGATCTGGCGGGCCGCGGTGCGGTCGCCGGTGATCAGCGCCTGGAAGAGTCTCTCGACGATGAGTTCCTGGTTCACGATGCTCACTCCGTTTTCCTGTTTCTGTGATGTGTCGCGGGCGTCGGAGCCCGCTTCGGGGGTTGGTGAGCGGTGTATCGGGCGCGACCCCGCCGGCCGTGGAGAGAATGAACCGAACGCGCAAGAACGGCGTTATTGGACGACCACGACCGCGCTGGCGCGTGCGCCAACGCGGGGCTGCCTCCGCCGATAAGGGTTGGTCCGCCCTCCAGCAGGTGCCGTGTTGTCGTTATCCGAGGCGCGCGAGGTAGATCGTGCACACGCCGAAAGTCAGAGGATGCAGCGCGGGGGCTGGGAAGGCCGCCTGCTCGATCATGCGCGCGAACTCCGGCGGCGAGGGAAAGTCGGCGACCGATCGCGGCAGGTAGCGATAGGCCCCGCTGCGATCGCGCGCGATGAGCGTCGCGGTCCACGGCATGATGCGACCGCAGTACACACGATTGACGACGCGCACGAAACGGTTGCGCGGCTCGCTGAACTCGAGGATGCACAGGCGGCCGCGCGGCCGCAGCACACGGCGGAACTCGCGCAGCGCCTGCGATGGATCGCTGACGTTGCGGATGCCCCATGCGATCGAGACGACATCGAACGACGCATCGGCGAACGGCAGGTTCATGGCGTCGCCCTGGACGAACGTGGGACCGATTGCATTCGGTCCCCCGACGGAGCCGGGGGCTAAAGGCGATTTGCGGCGCGCGACTTCGAGCATCTCCTGCGTGAAGTCGAGCCCCGTCACAGCGCGCGGGCCGGCGGCGGCAAATGCTGTCGTCAAATCACCCGTGCCGCACGCGACATCCAGAACCTCATCTGATGGTTGGATTTCGCAAAGCGCGACCGCCTTGCGTCGCCACGCCTGATCGCGCCCGAATGAATGCAGGCGGTTGTTCAGGTCATAGCGACTGGCGATCGCCGCAAACATCCGCCGGACACGGTCGGCCTTGTCAGGCACCTCGTGCGGATTGGATTGCAGTTCAGTTGCCGTCCAGGCCGCTGTGATGGAAGATGGTGCGTCCGAACGTGTCATAAGATCGAAGACATGGATGATAGTGCGGGCTGCGACAGCGCCGCCCGCCACTGCTTTCGGAGAATGCCCATCATGCGAACTTTTCCTTTCGCCGCCACCTTGGTTGCCGTCGCTCTGGTCGCCGGAGGTTGCGAGACGAATCCATCGACAGGGCGCAGTCAGTT
>DATKJG010000279.1:0-7459 GCA_035543215.1 Phycisphaerales bacterium
GGTCATCTGTTTGGCCATCTCTTCCATCTTCAGCCCATCATCGTAACTTCTCCGCAGCTGGCCTCTGGGCCGTTGCGGCCGCGGGCGTCATGCCCGCGTTTTCCGGCACGACATCCGCAGGCGGCAGGCCGCCGGAGATGCCGCGCGACGCCGCCATTGCGTTGATCCGGTCGATGAGAGCCCGCAGTCGCGCATAGCGGCTCCGCGTGTGCAGGAACGCCAGGCGCGGCAACTCAAGGTGATCCTGCTCGCCTTCCAGGGCCGCCACCTGCTCGATACGCCCAACCTTAACGAGATCGCTGAACTCATCATTCAGCGTCCTGATCTCGTCATCGGTCAGCCGTTGCCGCATGCGCAGCACCAGCACCGGCCCGACGTACCGGCTCGAGTGATATAGCCGGTAGAACTGCGTGACGTGCTCAACCGCCTCGGGAATCGAACGGGCGATGTGATAGATGCCCGGATCCTCGGGGCTGATCCAGCCGTTCCGAAGCAGGTGCTGGCGAATGTAGTGGTCCCAGCCTGCCCAGTAGTTGCCGCCGGCGCCTTCCAGGAGCACGATCGGCACGATGTTGCTCTTGCCGGTCTGCACCAGCGTCAGCGATTCGAAGAGTTCATCCTGCGTGCCGAAGCCGCCCGGAAACACCGCCACCGCGTCGGCGTGGCTGACGAACATCAGCTTGCGCGTGAAGAAATAGCGGAAGTTGATCAGTTTCGGATCGCCTTCGATGACTTCGTTGGCGGTCGTCTCGAAGGGCAATCGAATCGACAGGCCGAAACTGCTCTCGCGCGTCGGGCCTTCGTGGCCGGCCTTCATGATGCCGCCGCCCGCGCCCGTGATGGCCATCCATCCCTTGGCCGCGATCGCCGCGGAGAATTCCCGCGCTGCGACGTAGTCAGAATGCTCCGCGGGTGTGCGGGCCGAGCCGAAGATGGTGATCTTGGGGATGCCCCGATACTTGTTGAACACGCGGTAGGCGTAGCGCATCTCCTTGAGCGCGCTGGTAAGCAGTTTCACCTGCCCGGTGTCGTGGCCATCGGGAATGAGTTTGAGGCCGGTCTCGATGAGTTGGGCGATGAGCCGGCCGTTGAAGGTCTCGGGATCGCCGCCCCATTTGCGGATCAGGTCAGCGATGATCGGCTGCGTGGCGAGTTCGAGTTCGCTCGGCGGCTCAGCCCCCCCACGGGAACCGGCGCGGCGTGATGGGCGGCCGGCAGGCTCGGCAGGCCGACTCTCGGATCGAGTGGATTTCGACATTGACGCTGATTATTGCCTGTTCGCGCTGCCGCGACCGGATTGCCCGGGTTCGAGGTGTTGTGACAGGCCGCCACCTTGATCCGTGCTGTTATGGCAGCGGCACGATTCTCGCCCGGGGCTCGCGCAGCGGGCCGGTGACTTCGATCTCGTAGAGCATGTCGCCGATGCCGCCGATGATGTCGCGCAGGATGGCCACGCCCGAGCGTGCCCGGAAGCGGGCCGCGATCTCCATCGTGCGCAGATCCAGCGTGCCCTCGCCGCGCAACTGCAGCGCCGCCGCGCCGCCCACGCTGCTCTCGAAGAGGATGTGCTCGAAGTGGGCCATGTCGCCGATGACGTACATGTCGGCGTCGGCATAGTCGAGTTCGCCGGCGATCGGCAGCGTCAATTGCATCACCTGCAGCGCCTGCAGCACCAGAGGCACGGTGGAGAGGCGTCCATTGATCACCCGGAAGATGCCGCGGCCGCGCTTCCCCGTCGCGTCGCCGCGATCGCCCGCGAGCGTCAGGCTGGAATAGACCTGGCCGCTGAGCGTGGCATGATCGCGTTGCGTGCCCGCGGGCGGTTCCTGCGGCCGGACCAGTTCGGTTACGCCGCGCACCGCCGATTCGGGACCGTCGGATGCGAAATGACCGGGCGGCGCGGCCGGCCGGCGAAGCATGTTGCCCAGCGGAACGCCAATCAGATCGATGCGCGTGCGGTAGTCGCGCCGCAGGCCGATGCCCGAGACGGCGCTGCAAGCGACCTCGCCTTCGCCAGAGCGAGCGTGGGCCGCGGGAATCTCCAGCGCATCGCCCTCGGGGTTGAGGGCCATCGGCGCTTCGATGTCCTGCAGTTCCTGACCAAAGACGATCGCGCGCGACGCCCGGCCTACGGCGTTGAGCATCATCGGCCTGCCCACTTCGTGCGAGACGTCGAGATCGAGCGAGCCCTGCACCTCGCTGAACTCCACGCCCGCGACGAACGATGCGCCATCGACCTCGATGAGGCCCGTGAACTCCGTCTGCCAGCGGGGCTCGGGTTCCGCGCCTGTCTGGCGCACGTGCAGCCGGCCATTGGTGACGCGACTGACCCCGGCGGTCGAACCCGTCGCAGAGGCATCGTCGAACTCCAGCGCTGTGAGCGAGTCATTCACGGCCGTCGGCAGGAACGCCGCCACCTCCTCGCTGGCGAGGCGTCCCGTGTAGTTCAACTGCAGCGTGACATCGAGCGGGCCTGAGGTCACGATCTGGCCGTCGACACTGAAGTCGCCGCTGGCGGCCTGGCCGGTGATGCGATCGAGCGTGATGAGCCCGGGCGTGATCGATGCCTGGCCGCTGGCGATGTCCGTCGTCACGCGCGTGTCGCGCAGCGTGAACTCGACATGCCGCGGATCGATGCTGAAGCGATACTGCGGCGGCGCATCGGGAGCTGCGCGGGCAATCTCGTAACCGAGGTTGATTTCGCCCGTTGGATCGAAATCAGTGAAACGCCGAGCCTGTTCCACCTGGCCGAAGATTCGCAGCGCCTCGGGAATGACCGGCGATTCGAGTTTGCCGCCCTTCCACTCACCGGCGATCGAGAAGTTGGGAGTCGGCCCCGAGAAGGTCCACTGGCCATCGAGCATCAGCCGGCCGGTGTCCGGCGCGGCGAGGCTGGCCAGTTGCAGCGCGATGTTCTCGAAGCGCACCAGATTGCCGTCGATGCGCACCTTGCCGCCGTCGACGTTCGTGGGCGGGCTGAGCGTGACGCGCTCGCCGCCTACGAGCATGTTCACGTTACGCGGCGTGAAGATAAACGTGCCGGCCTCGCCGGGCGGGGCATCGCTGCGCCACAGGATCTCACCGTCGATGCGGCCCATCGGCTGATAGCGATCCCACAGGTCCTCGGCCGTTTTCGCGCTGGCGCGCGAGATCATGTTCAGGGCCGAGCGATCGACCGGCGCGTTCTCGAGTTTGACGGAAACCGAGTCGCCGGCTTGCTCACCCTCGCGTGTGCGGAAATCGATAGTGCCGGATGATGCGACGCGCGTCTGATCGCTCTGGCCGGTGACGTTCTCCCACGTGACACCCTCGCGGCGCACGCGCACCCCACCCTTGAGGTTTGCGAGAACGAGGCCATTTGGCCAGGGCAGGTCGCGCGCGTTGATGGCGTCCGACAGCAGCGCGTTAGGCTCGGCCGTTCCGCCATCGAGCGTGACGAAGAAGTCCCAGTCCATCTTGCCGTCGTCGCGCGTGGCGATGCGGCCTCGATAGTCATAGTTTCCTGCCAGCCCGATGCCGCGCACGATGCGCCCGGAGCGCGACAGTATCGGCCCGGGCCAGTCGAACTCCAGTTCGGAGGTCCGCTCGAGTTCCGCCTTGCTGTAGGGGATGGCTGCGAAGACCGCGTCGTTGACCGGATCGTCATCGATCACGAACTCGAGATCAGGCCGAATGTTTCGTCCGCCTGTTTCCGACTTCGGAAACGCGACGCTGCCCGACACGTGCCCCACCCCGCCGGCGGGCGTGATGAAACGCATGCCGGCCGGATCCTGTGAGGTGTCAATCGAGACGCGATCCGGCTCCCATTTCAGGCGGCCGCTGCCGCGCAAGGGATAGGGGAAGCGATCGAAGATCATGCCGGCGGAAGCGATCGTGATGTAGCCGTTGATCGACGTGTCCTTCTGCGGCCCGAGCGGGCGCTCGAGCGTGAGTTCGATATCGCCCATGCCGCCGACGACGAACGGTCCGGCTGCGATGGAGCGATCCAGCGACTCGATGCTCTTTTCCAATCCCGCAATAGTGGAACGTTCCGCATCCGGGTTCTGGCGCAACAGAGCCAGTTGGGCAGCCGCGGCCTCGCGCTCGGCCCGCTGGGCAGCCAGCATCGTGGCGTCGGGCAGAACGCCGCCCCGCGCCATGCACTCGGCGCTCTGGCGATTGAACAGCGCATCGAACGCCTGCATTTCCTTGGGCTTGAATGCGCCGCGCAGGCGATCATCCAGCGGGACGCTCGTCCCCTTCACCTCGATGTGGAACCGCGCATCCTTGTCGGGCGGCTCGATAAAGCCCGTGAGGTGGAACTTCGAGCCCTCCGATCCGCGTCCATCCAGATACTCGACATCCACGCGCTCGTCCGTGAAGCGCAGGTACGCGTCCACATCCTCCAGCTGGTACGGGAACTTGTGATACGAGCCCGTGGCATCGTTGATGAAAGCATTGCCCGACACCATCAGCGGCGCGGCATGTTTGATGCCGCCGTCATCAGGCGTCGGCTCGCCGCGCGAGACGCTGACGTCCGTGCTGAGCACCCAGTTGGTCGCCTGGAATTTGGCCAGCACCTTGGCGACGATCGAAGGCAGACCGACGGCTTGCGTCTCACCTCCTGCGATCTTCGAGAGGCTGAAGTTCTCCATCCGCGCCTGCAACTCGAAGGGAGCGGTGGTGAGCGCATCCTCCATCCACCGCTCAGGCGCCTGCCAGTCGATGGGCGGCAGCTTGGGAACGCGCAACGTGATCTCGTAGGGCACGCCGACCATCGGCGGGGTGGCGCTGCTCGCCGCCGATGCGGAAAGGCCGACCGGCTCGACGGTGACCAGTTCGCCGCGCAGCCGATCCAGTTCAAGCGAATCGGTCGCGACGCGAATGTCGCCGCCATGCACATACATGCGCGGGCGGCTGGTGGTGGGCTCGATCGCGCCGTTGCGATAGACCGACCACACTTCGCCGATGTCCACCGGCATGGTCATGGCCAGGTCGCGCACGCCGAATCGGACCGTCAGCGGCGTCTGCGGGCTCCACTCGACTCCCACACCATCAACGCGCCCGACCAGTTGCATGCGGTTCCACCACCACCGTGCCTGCCGGGGCAGCATCATCAGGACACGATCGTCGAGCGTGATCGCCTCGATGTGCGCTTCGGCCCGCGTGCTCAACGCATTCCACTGGCCCGTGATGACCAGACCGGCCTCCTCGAGAGCGACGCCCTTGTCGTCCACCTCGACCAGCCGGTACTTGAAGACCTCCTCCTGGCCCTCGGCCGGGTACATCTCGCCCGCAAGGCTGCGCCGGCCATTGAGGATGAACTGATCGTCGAGGTGCACGCCGACTTCGAGCGTCAACCCGTCAATGCTGACCCGCGCTGGAGGGCGCGTCCTGCCCCGGCCGCCGCCGCGCGGATGCAGCGCCATGAAGTTCATCTGGCTGGTGCGCGTAAGGTCCTCGCTGATGCGCACGGTCACGCCCGAGAGGCGGGCGTCGTCAACGCGGATGCTCCCGGCCAGCAGGTTCGAAAGATCGACGACGACCTGCGCCTGCTGGATGCGAAGGATCTCCGCGGCCGGACCGCGCAGGTCCTCGGCCCGCAGCGCGATGCCTTGGAACGTGACGCGCCCGCCACCCTCGTAGGCGGCATTGGCAATCGTGACCTCACCGCCCAGTTTGCGCTCCAGCACCGGCTTCAACTGCCAGATGATGAACCACGACCGCGTCACCATCCACAGGCCCAGGGCGATGAGCAGGCAGATCGCGGCAATGCTGATGCCCAGCTTGCGGGCCCAGCGGCGGCGCCACGACCTTCGCGGCGCGGAGGCAGCAGCGACGCTCCTGGTCGTGTCCGCAGGCTGATTCATATCCGTGGCGTCAACGCCGCTCATCCAGTCTCATCCGAAAAGACCGCTTCCCGATTGAGTGCGCGATTCTAGGGCCGCGGTGGCCGTACACTCAGATCGACCAGATCACCCCTGCGTGTTTGGCTGTTGATCGGCCCCTGAAAGGAACCTGTCCATGCGCGTCGCCCTGACCGGCGCTTCCGGATTCATCGGTTCGGTGACAGCCCGCCATCTGCACGAGGCCGGGCATCGCGTCACCGCGCTGGTCCGCCCGACCAGCCGCCGCGATCACATTCAGCCGTTCGTCGATCGATTCGTCGTCGGCTCGCACGATGATGAGTCGATCTGGCCCGACCTGCTGCGCGATGCCGACTGCGTGATCCACAACTCCATCGACTGGCCGGCGGTCCGCAACGGCGATGAGACCACGTACCTGGGCCCTGACCTGGTCGCCTCCGTCCGACTCCTCGAAGCCTCCAACCCGCGGCAGTTCGTCTACAACTCGTCGATCGCGGTCCATCACGACATGCGGCCGCGCTGGAAGGGCGTGATCGATGAAGATCATCCGCTGCGGCCGTCACAACACTATGGTGCGCTGAAGGCGTCGGTCGAGGCGCACTTGTGGGCTGCCTACTACAGCCGTGATCAGCACACGTGCGCTGTGCGGCCGTGCGCAGTGTACGGCATCGATCCTGACCTCAAGCGCTCGCACGGTCACGCGCTGATCGAGAAAATCAGGCGCAGCGAACCAGCGAACAAGCCTGGCGGCGGCAAGTTCGTGCACGTCGACGATGTCGCGGCCGCCATCGTCGCAACCGTGGACAATCCCGACGCGGCAGGCAGGCCCTACAACCTCGTCGATTGCTACGCGCGCTGGGCCGACTGGGCGAAGATGGCGTGCGAAGAACTCGGCGTGAACGTACCGATCGACTTCTCGAGCCCGGCGAATCCGGTGAACACATTCACCAAGGATGCGGCTCGTTCGCTGGGCGTGCAACTCGATCGTGGCCAGGACGGCATCCGTGCTCATCTGCGCGAGTTGATCGCGGCGATGAATGTCAGACAGAAGTCAGCCGTTTGATCCATGCACTGGACCGCGTTCCTCGCCTATCGCCGTTTCCCCGCGTATGCGCGCGTCATGGAGGATTGCGCGTGCATTCAGTGCGGCTACAACCTGCGCATGCAGATGGTCTCATCGCGCTGCCCGGAGTGCGGCTACGAAGTCGGCAACTCCGTGTTCCTCTTGGCCAGGCCGTCGGTCACGGCCCGCGGCCTGCGCACGGCTGGTGCGACCTACCTCGTCCCGCTGTGCATCGTGATCCCCATGCTCTTCAGCGCTTACTGGGCCGTCTTCATCGTCGCGCTGGCCGGAGCATGCGCAGCGGTGTTTCGATTCATCGGCGTCAGCGACCTGCGCTTCAACGCCTCGCTGGCGCGGTTGCCGGTCATCGGACCGCGCCTGACGCTGTGGTGGCTCATCACCATCGCCGACGTCGTCGTGGGCGGCGCATGGATGACCGCCATGATCGTGGTGTCGAAAAGTCTCTACCTGCAGAACTCCGGCCTCGGCTGGAGGCTGGTGATCTGGGGGCTGATCGCGTGGTGGTTCACGACCATGCTCAGCGCGGTGG
>DATKJG010000280.1:0-3599 GCA_035543215.1 Phycisphaerales bacterium
ATCCAAATCGATACAGCAACCGACAGGGTCATTCCTCGCTCCACTCAGCGCTCTGATCGAACAGGCGCGCGAAGCGGCGCGACAGGCGTCGACGCAGCGTCAAACGCCGCCTCCGGCAGCCGCGCCTCCCTCGGAACCTGATCAGGCCATCGCGCGCACGCCGACGCACGGCGCAGCCAGCACAGGCGCACAATCCGATCGCGAATCGGATCCAACCTCGATCATCGATGCGCCGCGCGACCAATGGCAACTGGGCAAGCCGCTGGCGGCGCATGGCCTCGAGATCAAGCCGCGCCGGCCGGAGATGACCGTCCTGACAAGCCTCACCGCCTGGCCGCGCAACCCGCTGTGCCTGATTTCGTTCGATCGCGACGGCGTGCCGACGCGCGCGGTCATCGTCAGGTCAACCGGCGACAGCCGCGTCGATTCCGCAATCGAGGCCAGCCTCTACCGCTGGCGGGCGGCGGGAAAGCAACTCGAATCGCTCAAGCACGGCGAGACGGTCAACCTCACCATTCGACTCCTGATCAACCCCGAGCGGCACTCGGAAGACACGGATGAGCCTGCCACGCCGTGATGCATCCTAGCCGCGCAGGCGCTCGCGCCACGCGTCGAGTTTCGAAACGTCGGTCAGCGCATATCCCAGGGGCGTCACCGTCACGCAGCGCTGCATCAGCGCCTCGACATCCGACTGCGGCGCGGTGTGCGTGAACTCCATGCCGCTGCCGCGTGCCCAGTAATACACCTGGCCCATCGGGCTGACGCGCCGCTCGTAGTCATCGCTGCCCGGAGCGGTGTTCATGCTCACGACTTTGATCGGCGGCATGGGCGCATCGGCGGTCTGCGTCACCGGCACGTTGATGTTGATCACATTGTGCGGCTCGAGCGGATGCTGGAGCACGCGGTCAATCGTCTGCCGCGCGATCCACGCCGCGCGGCCGTAGTGCGTGCGGCCGCTGTCGCCGATGTGCAGGCTGACCGCGATCGCCGGCACACCGAGAAAGGCGCTTTCGACCGCGGCCGCCACGGTGCCGGAGTAGATGACGTTGATGCCGACGTTCGCGCCGGAGTTCATGCCGGAGATCGTCAGGTCGGGCAGCGAGCCCGCGCCGAATCGTTCCTGCCAGATGCCCCGCAGGGCAAGCTTGACGCAATCAGCCGGCCGGCCATCGACGCTCGTGCCTTTCATGCGATCGTTGACGACGACCTCGCGCACCATCAGCGGATCGTGAAACGTGATGCCGTGGCTCGTCGCCGACTGCACGGTGTGCGGGGCAATGGCGACCACCTCGCCCAAGGCCGGCACGGCGCAGAGCGCGTCGTACATCGCTTCGATGCCGGGCGCGTCGATGCCATCGTCATTGGTCAGCAGGATCCGCACGCAGCGAGTGTAGCGAGCGATCCTCGACCAAGCCGCGCGGTGAATGGCCACGCTTCAGCCGCCAGTACGAGACCGCGAACTTCAGCCTGCTGCCCCGCGCAAGCGGCCAGTGGTCGTACCGTTCGAACGCGCCCGACTCCGCAAGCACACTCTCGCAGCGAGGGTTCACGTACGCGAGTCGAAGGCTGCCTTCGTCGCCGCGACCCGACCTCGTCACCGCGGCCAGCACCTTCCTGAGCGTCGCGTAGTTGAACGGGTTGAACATGAACAACGCAGCCGCGGCTGTGTAATCGAACTCCTCTGCAGGCACTTGAATGATCTCGATCGGCGTGACGCCGCCGCGCATGCGCTCGGCATTCTCCCGCGCCTGCTGGCACAGCGCAGTATCCACGTCGATGCCGATGACACGCTGCATGGGCCGCAGCGCCGCCGCGCATGTGACGCGCCCCATGCCGCAGCCGATGTCGACAAGCACATCGCCGGGCTGAAGTTCGAGACGATCCAGCACCCGGTTGATCGAGTGATACGCGAACGTCGAGTACGGCACCGAGTCCGGCCTGTCGACATCCATGCGGCCGCTCGTGCGAATGTTCAGATGCCGCTCCCACATCGCATCATCAAGCCTGTTGCGAAGCGCCGCGAGCGCGGAACCGAGTGAGTTGAAGGCAGGCATGGCCCGTGCAGTTCATTGTGGCGGCGTGGCCGGCAGGCCGATGTGTGCCAGCACGCGATCGGCCAGATTCACGATCGAAAAGTACTCCGCCACGCGCGGGCCGGCCGCCGACAGTCTCTTATGCAGATCGCGATCATCGAGCACCCTCGCGATCTGCTCCGCCAGGTCGCCTGAGTTCCATGATTTGAAGCGCAGCCCCGCGACCTCGCCATTGGCTTCGATCGCGCTGGCGACGCCGCCGTGATCGGGCACGATCGCCGGCGTACCGTGGGCCGCCGCTTCGGCGGCGACCATGCCGAAGGGCTCGCGATGAATCGACGGATAGACGACGCAGTGCGCGATCGAGAACAGCGCGGTACGGATGTCATCTGCGACGAAACGCCGCCACATGACCTTGATCCGCAATTCCTCGGCGATCTTCCGGCACACCTCGCCGTAGTGGTCGCCCCAGAGCGTCGGCCCGCAGATCGCCAGTTGAAACGTCTTGCCGCGCTGCGCGAGAATCTTCGCGGCGTACAGCAGCAGGTCGATACCCTTCTCCGTGTCGCGACGGCCGAGATAGGCAATCAGCGGCAGGTTTGCGTCGTAATCGAAGAACCGCGACTTCACGAGTGTCCGGGCCGCGTCCGCCTCCATGCGGGTGGCAGCGGGAACGCCCGGTGGAATCGCCGTGAGGCGTTCCAGCGGCACGCCGACCTCTTCGTGCACGCGATGGCGGTAGTCCTCGCTTACGGCGATTGCAGGGTAGTCCGACCGCTCCACAGTCTGGGCCAGTCGTCGATACAACTCGCCTTCCAGTCCGAGCGCCCGCGCATACGTCGAGTACAACTCGTAACCCTGGAACGTGACGAGATACTTCGGCTGTGACGATTGCGATTGCCGCCTCGCCGCGTCCACCCACAGGCACAGCATCTCCAGCATGGGCAGGACGTGCGTCACGCGATGCTGCTGCAGTTCCCCTGCGAAGCGCTTGACGACGACTTCCTCGCGCTCGACGCCCTCGCACATCAGGCGCGTGAGGTTGTTCATCAGGCGCGTCGTGACCTTCGGCCGCTTCTGCAGGCCGTGGGCGCGGATGCGGTCGTCGAAGAAGCGGTTCAGGCCTTTGCCCAGCGACTCGAACCCGCCACGCGTAAAGCCGCGATTCCACAGGCGCAGCCCGTTGAACAGCCAATGCTGCCTGATCTCCGCACGCAATCCGGAATTGTGCTGCCGGTCCATCGCCCACCAGACATGAACCGGAAAGCCCCGCGCCGCGCATTCGTTGGCCAGTCGCACGTCGCGCACCAGCGCGCCTGAGAGCGAGCCGCCAAAAAGCACGAATCCGAGAACCGGAATCGGCGTGGCTGGGGCAGGTGCGCTCATGCGCCGCGGATTCTACAGAGACGCGGCGACGATGATCGTCCCAGTCGCCTGCATCGAGTTCGCGATAGCATCTGCCCGATGCCGCGGCCATCTCACGTCATGGTCCTTGATCGCGAGGCGGTGCGAGCCGTCGATCGCGCGGCGATCGAGGAATATGGCATTCCAAGCATGCTGCTGATG
>DATKJG010000281.1:0-6139 GCA_035543215.1 Phycisphaerales bacterium
GCTTCGATCGATCCAACGAACTCCGGCAACTTCCTCAGCGGCTACATGGCCTATCACGGCACGTGGTACCGCAGCCTCCACGCCGCGCCGGCTGATGCGGCCCAATGCCTCGCGGCCGGTCACATTCACGTCGGCGACACCATCTCCTGGCCCAACGCCCACGAAGCGACCAAGATCTCGCTGCGCGAGGTCATCGAGCATCTCGACAGCCTGCTCGAGATGCCCGGCGATGTGAATCTCGATGGCGTCGTCGACGTGAACGACCTGCTGGCGGTCATCACGCAGTGGGGGCCATGTCCTCCCCAGCCCAGCGGCTGCATCGCCGATCTCGATGACAACAGCACAGTCGATGTGAACGATCTGCTGGAAGTGATCGTGAACTGGGATTGACGTCCCGTCAGCGCGGCACGCGCTGCAGGTGCATCGGGCCCATCCATAACTCGGGATCGTCGGCATGCGCGGCGAGGAAGCGCCGTATGTTGCCGGCGCTGTCATCGATGCGCAGCGAGCCGCTCGCTGCATGCGCGATGATGCGATCGTTCTCAACGCTGGTCGTGGTCGCCAACAGCGGCTGATTGTCAGGGCTGAATGTGAAGTCGCGCAGCGCCCGCGGCTCGGCCTGCACAAGTTCGTACAGTCGCGAGCCGTTGAAGAGCCAGAGTTGAAGATCGTTTGACGAGCGCCACACGCGATACGTCGGCGCGGGCTCGCCGCCGTCGCCCGGCTTTCGTCGCACGAAGAGATACATCGCACCGTCCATCGCGACGAGGTCGATCGCCTGCCGATCATTCGCCTCATCGGGTGGCGCGGGCAGACCAGGGTCGACGCAGTCCATCAGGTACCCGCCCGCGCCATCGGCTTCGAAGCGAAGGGCGAAGTCATCGCCATCGCTCCACTCGCCGAGCAATCCAGGATCGAAGCGGCGATCATGCGCGGCGTCATACAAAGGTTCGCTGGCCGTCACGGCGACGCACCCGCCTGCATTGGCGAGTACGCATGACGCCACTGTCGTCAGCACGTGTCTCCAGATCGATGGTGCCTGCATCATGACAATCGCACGCATTATCCACCGAATCTGAACCGGCCGCTGATGTCGATGCAAGTACCGATGCCATAGATACTTGCGCACGAACCGCAACCGAGCCTCATGAATCGAAATCGTGTGCAAGGCCCGGATAAGCCATCATCGCGCGAAACTGGGCAAACGCCTGAGCCGACTTTCGCCTAGGCGCGGTATGCTTTCGTTCCGAAGAAAACGACCCACCATGATTGGTTTGCGGGGTGGGGTCGGAGTGAGAGGGCGGAATGATGTGGCCGAAGGAGCGCGGTCATGTCTATGACGACACTGGCACCAGCACAATCATCGACTGTTGAGTTCTTCGAATCGGTCTACGCCGAAGCCCATGGCGACGCTGCGCGCGTGCGCTGGGCCGACGAGCGTTCCAACCCGGCCCTGGTGAACTGGCTCAATGCCGTCGCACCGTCGCTGGTTCGCTGCGGCGCCCGGGCATGCGTGGTCGGCTGCGGCCTGGGCGATGACGCGCAGGAACTCATCAAGCGCGGCTACGACGTGACGGCCTTTGACTGCGCCCCGACCGCCGTGGACTGGGCCCGCCGTCGCGATCCTGAGAATGCGCGCAACTACGTGCAGGCCGACCTGTTCAACATGCCCGCCAAGTGGCGGCATCGCTTTGATCTGGTCGTCGAGATTTACACGATCCAGTCGCTGCCTCCCGAGCGACACGAAGCCGCTATGAAGGCTCTCGCTGAAATCCTCTCGCCGCACGGCCACATGCTGTTGATCGCCCGGGCGGCGACCGATGACGGCGCGACCATGGGCGATGAGCGTCCCTGGCCGCTGACCGAGGACGCACTGCGGCGTCTGTGCAATGTGGCCGGGCTGAACATCATGGGCGATGTGGCGATCTTCGAGGACGATGAGGACCCGCCCGTTGTCCGCATGCGCGCCGTGCTCAACAAGCGCGCCTGAGCGTTCACCACTGAGAATACACAGGATACGGAGGGAGGTTTTCGCGCTGCTTTTTCGCATCGGCACGCGGCACGCGCGTATGCTCCGCCCATGCCTGTCGCGTTCCAGCACGCACGCCTGTCCAACGGCCTGACCGCAATCGCCGAAGTCATTCCCGAGGCTCACACAGCCGCCATCGGCTTCTTCGTCAAGACCGGCGCCCGCGATGAGGACTCGCGCCTCATGGGCGTCAGTCACTTCCTCGAGCACATGATGTTCAAGGGCACGGCGAAGCGCTCGGCCGAGGAGGTCGATCGCGACTTCGACGACATCGGGGCCGATCACAACGCCTTCACCACCGCGGAGATGACCGCGTTCCACGCACACTGTTTGCCCGAGCATCTGCCGCGGGCACAGGAAGTGCTCAGCGACATCCTGCGGCCGGCGATCCGCGAGGCCGATTTCGACTCCGAGAAATCGGTCATCCTCGAAGAGATCGCGATGTACAACGATTACCCCTTCTGGGTGCTGTACGAGCGGGCGCTGGAGGTCTTCTTCGCCGAGCACCCGCTGCGGCATCGCGTGCTGGGCACGAACGAAACCGTCGGCGGGCTGAAGCGCGATGAGATGCTGGCGTACTTCACGCACCGGTATTCCGCGGACAACACGGTGTTCGCGGCTGCGGGGCGCATCGATTTCGACGCGGTGGTTGAGCAACTCGAGCGCGAATGCGGGCAGTGGAACACCACGCGCGCCACGCGCGATGCCCGCCCGCCGCTCTGCGCGCGCGACCGTTTCGCCATGACCTCAGACATGGTCAAGCGGCACTACCTGATCATGCTCGCGCCCGCGCCCCAGCAGAACGATGACCGCCGCTACGCCGCCGCGATGCTGGCCCAGATCCTCGGCGACGGCGAAGGCTCGCGCCTGCACTGGGCCCTCATCGAGACAGGCTTGGCCGACGAGGCCCAGTCGCAGTACGACGGCCGCGACCATGCCGGCGAGTTCGTGACCTCGCTGTCATGCTCGCCTGAGTCGGCCGGCGAGGCCGAGAGCGTGGTGCGGCGCGAGATCGATGGGCTCGTCGCTTCGCTGACGGATGATGATCTGCAGCGCGTGCGCAGCAAGATCGCCACCGCGGTGACGCTGCACGGCGAACTGCCTGCCGGGCGCATGACGCGGCTGGGGCGTCTGTGGCTGATGCGCGGCGAGTACCGCTCGCTGGACGAGGAACTGGCCCGCATCAACGCGGTGACGCTGAACGATCTGCGCAGCGTGGCCGAGGCGTTCCCGATGCAGCCGTGGGTGACAGGGGCGCTGTCGCCGGCGTGAGTGTTCCTCACACGAGGTAATCGACAGTTGCGGACGCGTGGAACCAGCCCGCGTCCACGCTTGCCTCGTCGCATCACCCATCCTGCGGCGGCGTCTGGTCGCGCTTCGCGTACCCTGGCTGTTCCGTCTCATCAAGGCCGAAGTTCTTCGCGCCGCGAAGCAATCCCACCAGCCCCGATGCGCCGAACAGCAGGTACGCGCCGATCAGCGTCTTGGCGACATCGCCCAGCGAATGAATTCCCCATGCATTCGCGTAGTTCTCCGGCAACGCGTCCGACTGCTGGCCATACACCGCCATGGCCACTCCCCCCGAAATCAGCGTCGGCACGCTGGTCACCAGCAGCCACAAACCCATCGTCGAGAAGGCGATGGCGTGCATCTCCCGCGCATTCGGCCGACGATGCTCGACGTCCGGCTCGTCGGGCGCGTCCTGCAAGTCGTGGCCGCTCATCCACGCCGAAACGATGTTGCTTTTGCGCCACAGCCACAATCCCAGGCCGATCTGCATCGCTGGATAGAGCGTCACCATGAGGATGTACCAGATCCACATCGAGCCCGGCATGCCGGCAGAGGTGTACATCCCCACGGCCGTGAGGACCGATGGCACGGCGCTGACGCCGATGATCAACACGTACACCGCCAACAATCGGCAGCACAGGTTGGCGAGCTCGCGCGGCGTCATCGCCGCTCTCCGGTGTCCAGCATCACGCCCAGCGCGACCGCCAGGCGGCGATCGAGCAGTCGACGCTCGTCTTCGCTCATGTCGAGCACGTAGCGATCGAGGATGGTGATCTTGCGATTGAACTCGCCGAGTTTCGTCGCGCCGTCGCTGGCGTAGATGTTGAAATTCGTGCGGATCAGGCCGCCCAGGCCGTCGACCACGCCCAGAGCGCGGCGGATGATCGACAGGGCCATCGAGTCCTCCATCGCGATGGCGCACACCTGGTCATCCGGGCCGTACACGTACCAGCGCTTGCGAATGACGTTGTACAGGTAGTTCTTGCGAAGCCAGCCGATGAGGTTGAAGTCGGCGTCCGCGACAGTGTACGTGGCGTTGATGAAGGCGATCTTCTGATCCTGGTAGATCTTGATCAGTTCGTGCCGCATCGACTCATCGGCGAACAGCCCGATGTGCCGCTTGGGCATCAGCACCACGCCGACGACGATCATGGCGACGATGGCGAGGAGCGCGCCGGCCAGCACCAATACGAGCATGAGCGTCTCGTACTTGCGCCCGTCCAGCATCGTGGCCGGGATGATGAAGGCACAGCCCACGATCGCGCCGGCCAACAGCGCTCCGAAGAACGCGGCGATCTGGCGCAGGTGCCGGCCCTCGCGCTTGACGAACATCACCGGCGCGCCGTCCTCATCGAACACGCGATACGTCTCGGTGAGGGCCAGGTGCTTCTGCTTGAGCAGAAATCGATCGCGATCGAAGGCGGTCGAGGCGTGGACCGGTGCGGGCGCGGTGGTCATGGCTGCAAGCCAAGGTAGCGGCTGCACTTCGCCTGAACAACCCCGGGGCTGCGGGCTTGAGTCGTCAGGTCGGCGTCGCCGGCTCAATCGCCTCGCGCCGCGCGCGCTTGAGCAGGTGCGTGATGCCGCGGGCCCCGAAGATCAGCCACAGGCCAAGGAGCAGTTGGAACGACCAGATCCAGATGCTGCCCTCAACGCGCCCGCCGGCGCGGGCCAGTTGGCCGCGCGTCGCGATCAACGTCAGCAGGACATCGAAGATCGACGACAGGATTCGCGGCACCACCTGCAGAAGCACCCATACGCCGAGCGATGAGAGCACAACGGCCTGCACCTGCTCCATGTTGACGCGCTGCGGCGTCGGATCGGGCTCATCGGGCTCGTCCTGCAGCGTATCGCCGGTCATCCACGCCGCGACGACCCCCGCGCGCCGCCACAGCCAGATTCCAGCGGCAATCTGTACCGCCAGCGGGATCAGGCTTGTGAGGCTGTACCAGTAGTTGGAATAGACATTGATCCCATTGCTGATGTACTGGACGATCGTGATGACCATCTGCAGCGGCGCCGCGAGGAGTTCAATGGCGCTGAACAGGGCCCAGATCGCCAGCACCCTGCACGCGAGCGTCGCCGCCTGGCGGTAGGTCATGCGGCCATGGTACCTGCCGCGCCAGGATGGAAAAAAAGACAAGGCTCAGAAGCGCTGGTGCTTGTTGATCCAGTTTTCAGCTGAATCGCGACCAGTGATTCGAGCCTTGCACCCACAACTTACGCCAATCTGTACGCCTCGACCCTCGGGAAGACGCCTCATACTTGGTGGCCCGATCCGCACCCAGTCCTGCCGCCGGAAACCGAGCATGCTTGGCACGCCCGCGGCATCCGGCTATCCTTGCTCCCCCCGTTCGCCGCACCCCCGGGTGAAAGACAGCATTGGCCTGGGCCGCATCGCACGTGCATCCACGGCCCATCAAGTCCCTCGCTCCGACCTAAAGGATCGCCCCTACTCATGGCCAAACAAGGCTCGAATCAAGGCACCATCATTCAAGTCATCGGCTCGACCTTCGATGCCCAGTTCCCGGAAGATCGCCTGCCCGAACTGTACAACGCCGTCGAATGCGAACTGGAGATCCGCGGCGAGAAGACGCGGCTGGTCGGCGAGGTCGCACGCCACATGGGCGGCGGCCAGGTGCGTTGCGTCGCCCTCGCCTCCACCGACGGCCTGCGCCGCGGTCAATCGTGCACCGATACCGGCTCGCCTGTCACCGTGCCCGTGGGCGAGGGCGTGCTCGGCCGCGTGTTCAATCTGCTGGGCGAGACCGTCGACAATCGCGGCCCGTGCAAGGCCACCAAGCGCATGCCGATTCACCG
>DATKJG010000282.1:0-2249 GCA_035543215.1 Phycisphaerales bacterium
GTAGGCGCGGATCGAGCCGTCGGCGTTCAATGTCACGCCTGGAATCTCCTTGCTGCCACGCTTGCGCGGGCCGATTCCCGACAAGAACAGCAGATTGCCGACGCGCTTCGCATGTGGGAACGCTCCGACCGGCTCGGGCGCTCGCTGACTCTCAACATTCGTTTGTCCCATGTCGCCTGCTCCGCATCATGTCGTGGCAATACAGATGTTCTTCGGCTCTGTGAAGAACCGCAGCGCCTCGTCGCCGCCTTCGCGCCCGACACCTGACTGCTTCATGCCTCCGAAGGGCGTTCGCAAATCGCGCAGCAGCCAGCAGTTGATCCAGATGACTCCCGATTGCACCTGGGCCGCGACGCGATGGGCGCGATCGAGGTTGCTGGTCCAGATGCTCGCGGCCAGGCCGTACGGCGTCGAGTTCGCCATCGCGATGCCAGCCGCTTCCGAGTCGAACGGCAGAATCGTGACCACCGGCCCGAAGATCTCCTCCTGATTGGTGCGACAGTTCGCGTCAAGACCGGTGATGACCGTCGGTTCGATGAACCAGCCATCGCGACAGCGCTTCGGCAGAGAAGCGGGGGGGCTGCCTCCGCAGAGCACCTTGCCGCCCTCGCGTTTCGCGATTTCGATGTACGAAGTCACCTTGTCGAAATGCGGCTTCGATGTCACCGCGCCCTGCTCGGTCGCGTCCTCAAGCGGATCGCCCTGCTTGAGATGCTTTGTTCGCTTCACAAACTCATTGACGAAGCGATCGAGGGCGCTGCGCTCGACGAGGATGCGCGAACCGCACAGGCAAATCTGACCCTGATTGCTGAAGGCCGCCCTCACCGCGCCGGGAATCGCCTGCGACATGTCGGCGTCGGCAAAGATGATCGTGGGATTCTTGCCGCCAAGTTCCAATGACAGTTTCTTGAACATCGGCCCGGCTGCGGCCGCAATGGTCTTTCCGGTTGCCGTTCCGCCCGTGAATGAGATCGTGGAAATTCGCGGGTGCGCGACAATCGCCGCGCCGACCTTCGGACCCAGCCCATGCACGATGTTCAGCACGCCGCGCGGCAATCCCGCTTCATTGCACAACTCGCCAAGAAGAAACGCCGTCATCGGCGTGATCTCCGACGGCTTGGCCACGGCCGTGTTGCCGGTCGCAATCGCCGGTGCGATCTTCCATGTGAACAGGTACAGCGGCAGGTTCCAGGGCGAGATGAGCCCGGAAACGCCGCGCGGCTGCCGCAGCGTGTAGTTGATGGCTCGCTGATCGGTGATGTGGGCGTCATCGCGCGTGTGCAGAATCGCGGTGGCAAAGAAACGAAAGTTGGAGGCGGCGCGGGGAATGTCGAGGCTGCGGGCGAGACTGATCGGCTTGCCGCTGTCGACCGATTCTGCCTTGGCGAGCCGTTCGAGATTGGTCTCGATCAGTTCAGCGACTTTCAGCAGGATGCGCGAGCGTTCGTGCGCGGGGGTCGCACTCCACCCGGTGAAGGCTCGCTCCGCCGCGGCCACCGCCGCATCCACATCGCGGACATCGCCGTCGGGCAAATGCGAATACACGGCCCCGGTGGCGGGCTCGAAGTCGTCGAGCCACGCCCCGCCGACCGGCGGCACGAACGCGCCATCGATGAAGTTCAGGATGCGCTGCACGTTGAAAGGGTACCCGATGCGCGAATCACATCGCCGCCAGGCGCCCGCCATCGACGGGCAGATTCACGCCGTTGACGTACGACGCTGCGGGCGAGGCGAGGAACGCGGCGACGGCGGCGATCTCCTCGGGCGAGCCGAATCGCTTGGCCGGCACTGAGGCGATCATGTCGCGCTCGACTTCTTCCGGCGTCGAACCCGCGCGGGATGCGCGGCCCTTGATCAGCGATTCCAGGCGCGCCGTCCGCGTGTAGCCCGGCAGGAGGTTGTTGACGGTGATTCCCAGCGGCGCGACTTCGGCTGCAAGCGTTCGCGCCCAGTTGGCCACGGCCGCGCGAACCGTATTCGACACGCCCAGACCTTTGATCGGCATCAGCACCGACGTCGAGATGATGTTGATAATGCGGCCGTACTTCGCATCGCGCATGCCTGGCGCAACCGTCTGTGCCAGCACCTGGTTGCAGGCGATGTGCTGACTCATGGCCTTGAGAAAGTCGTCGGGCTGGGCTTCGTGGATCGGGCCGGCCGGTGGGCCGCCGGTGTTGTTGACGAGGATGTGGATCGGACCGTGGGCTGCGATATGCGATGCCGCCTTCTGCTGCACGGCCTTCCAGTCT
>DATKJG010000283.1:0-4562 GCA_035543215.1 Phycisphaerales bacterium
CACCCGCGGTACTGCGGCCGGAACGCGAACAGATGCACGCGCCCCTTGCCGTACTCGGCTCGCACCCACGCGCCGCGACCTTCGATCGCCTCGGGCTTCGCGATCCAGCCCGAAAGCAGGACGTGCGTCGGTGCGTAGCGCAGCAGCGTCGTGCAGTGCGAGGGATCATCCTTCTCCTTGGGCAGGCGGGCATCCTCGCGCTCCTTCTCGGTCATGTCGCGCCACGCATTGTTGCCCGAGAAGAAGACCGCGACCGATTCATCGACTCCCGCGACGAGCCCCCCGGGGCTGCCGAGGTCGCCGAGTTCGAACGGCTCGGGCACGGTGCGCAGCACGCTGCCGGGACACGAGAATTCCTTGCTCGCATCATCGCGCGTCGCATCCATCAACGGCAGTTGCAGCAGATCGATCGCCCACTGGCTCGATGAGCCGAGCGTGACGAGCGTGCCGCCGCCGCGCACGAATTCCTCGATCGCAATCGCGCCTTCCGGCGCCAGGCCGCCTGCGAATTCATCGGGAATCGTGCCGGCCGCGCGGCCTTCATCGAGTTCAGCGCCGCGAATGCTCGGGATCAGCAGGACATCGATGAACGCGCTGAGGTCGCCCGCCCGCAGCATCTCGTTGCGAACGCTGACGAACGGCACGCCGCTGGAATCGAACGCGTACCGCAGCCAGCCTTCGTCCATGTCGCCTTCCCACGGCGAGTAGATTCCGATGCGCGGCAATTTGCTCGCCACGATCTTGCGGCCGGGCTCGACGTCGGCGGCTGCATCGCCGATGGCGATCAGCCCCGCGCGCTCGCCGTCTGTAAGCAATGAGAGCGTCTCGCCTCTCTGAAGGCGCTCGGCGACCTGTTTCCAGCAATCGCTGTGCGATGTGAAGAGGTGTGTGGCGGCGATCGGTGCCAGCCGCCCATCGCCCTTGAAGCCGCTGCAGGCTTCATCGACGCTCGCGGCCATCTTCAACGCGGGCGCGCCTTCGCCGGCAGCAAGTGACTGCATCACCTCGACGCGCCGCACGCCCAGCAAATACGGCAGCGTCCAGCCCGCGACGTCGTATGGCGGCTTGCCGCCGGGATAGCGCTGCACCTCGAACAGGTCCTTGACGTGCGAACCGTACGGCTGGGCGCGATGAATCACGATCGAACCGGCGGGATACGTGCGGCCATCGGCGGTGAGCTCGGCATCGCTGATGTGAATCTCCACGCCGCTGCGAATCAACACATCGATCAAGCGCCGCACGGCTGCGGGATCGCGATTGTCCGATGGGATGATCCAGGCTCGGGGTGTCCTGCCTCCTCCCTCCGCGTCTGTTGCATCCTCTCCCATGAGTCCATCGCCGCTTGCCGCATCAATCGATCGTTGCGCCGCATCCAGACAATTGCGCAGCCACAACTGCGGCTCGCGCGCCAGGCTTCCGACCAATGATCTTCCAAACGACATTTCATAATCAATGATGTCGCGCATGCGCCACCAGCCGCCCGGCCATGGCGCGGGGAATTGATTGGACGGGATGTATCCGCCCTCGATGCCGCTGGGCCCCGACAAGTCATCGCGCGCGAAGAACAGCGGCGACGCGATGCGCACGCTCGCAGCCTCGGTCAGCAACCCAATGATGTTGTGTCGCACCGGCACGTTGCGGTTGCCGCCGTTCCACCACATGTCGAACGTCACGCCCGTGGCCACGCCGCTCAGGCCGTCGCGTGTCATGTCCAGCAGCCCGCGCGAACCCAATGCATCGATGCCTGCGATGATCGCCGGATCGAGATTGGGATTGAGCGGATCGCGGAAGGGCGGAATGAACATGCGCTCGCGCGTCGAGCCCTGCTGGTGCACATCCCAGTACACGTGCGGGAACCAGCGCTTGTACAACTGCTCGGTCACAAGTCTTGTCTCGTTCTGCGTGAGCATGAACCAGTCGCGATTGTTGTCGTGGCCGGCGTAGAACTGATACAACTTCAGCATGCCCGCCGCTTCGTATGGCGTGTTCAGTGTCTGGCGATACCAGTGCGAAACGTGATCGAGCCCGTCGGGATTCGTGCACGGGAAGATGCACACGACGATGTTGTCACGCGCCGATTTCCACGGCTGGTCATCCGAAGTCGCCAGCGTGCACGCGAACTCGACGCCGAACTGCGAGCCGGCGGTCTCGGTCGAGTGCATCGCGGGCGAGATGAAGAGGATCGGCTTGCCCTGCTCGATGGCGGTTTTCGTCTCCTGCTCCGTCTTGCCGCGCGGATCGGCGATGGTCTTGGCATGCGCGCGGATGGCGTCGAGATTCGCGATATTGGCTTCGGAGGAAATGATGGCCAGCAGAAAGTCGCGGCCTTCGGTGGTTTGGCCGAGCTTCTCCAGGCGCACGCGCTGGGGCGCCTGCTCAGCGAGTTTCTTGTAGTACGAACTGATCGCCTCCCAGTCGGGCAGTTTGAAATCCGCGCCGACGGCATGGCCGAAGTGCTGCGCGGGGGTGACGACCTGCGGCCGCGCGGGCTGAGCCGCAAGCGGATGGCACGCGAGGATCACAAGGGCGGCAATGATGGAACTGCAGAGTCGACGAACGGCTGGGCGTGGCACGATGGGCTCCTCCAGAGCAGCCCCATCGTACTGTCGAACGCCTCCCGCGACCGCAGGTCGACTTTCAATCACCTGCGTCCGCATCAAACTGAATCTGCACGTTGACGAACTCGAAGTCATCGAGGTCGCCCATGCTCGTGGAGGCGCGGACGCCGAAGGTGTTGTCGCCTTCGCGCAGCAGTTCCAGCGGAATCTCCGCGCGGAACTCGCCGAACGAGCCGTCGCGCGGGGCACGGTTCATGCGCGTCTGCAGGCGCTCGCCATTGATGAACAGCCCATTCTGGGCCTGCACGCCTTTGACCATCAGGACCACTTCGGCCGTGCGCACGCGCGGCGGCAGATGCTGGGGCCCCAGCACAAACGTCGCCTCGTACGAGCCTCCCTCGGATCGCTTCTGGAACTGGCTGTTGATCGCGCCTTCGAATTCGTCGTTGCCCAGGTGATGCACCTCGGGATCCTCTTCCAGCGCGATGACGCTGGCGCGGTGCGGTTCGAGCGCGAAGTCGCGCACGACCTGGGCCTCCACCGCCTCGGCCTTGGCAATGTTCACCGTCGAAGGCGTGTAGCCATCACGCGAGGCCGACAGGGCGACGAAGTCGGCGGGCAGCTCCGGGAGCGCGAGCGCGTAGCGCCCATTCGCATCGCTCACGGCGATGAGCACGCCCGAGCCGATCGACATGTCAAGTTTCACCATCGCGCCCGGCAGCGGCGCGCCCGTCGCGGCGTCGGTCACCGTGCCGCGAACGCTGCTGCGCGCGTTGGCCAAGTGCGGCGAGCGGTACATCGGCAGGTAGCGGTAGTACACCTCGAGGCACAGCGTGCAGATCGCCGTCTGATACACGCGGCCGCCGATCCGCGACCAGTTGTCCTGCGGATCCCACGAGCCGGACGCCTGGCCGGAGGTGCGCTGATTCTTCAGCAGCACGCGCGTGAGTTCGCCGTTCCACTTCTCCCAATCGTCACCCTGGTACTGGAACATGGCGAGCGTCGCGTAGTACCAGTAGTAGGTGCTGGCGGCTTCATCCCAGCGCGGCAGGTTGCCGAGGATCTCCTGCACCGAGCCGCGCATGCGCGGATCATCGCGCGGCACGCCCAGCAACTGCTGAATGAACATGCCTTCGGCGGTCATGCTCGCCGAGTGCGGCTGGCCCGGCTGATAGGCGTACAGGCCGGGCTGATTGGGCGTCATGACCTTCTCCATCCACGCGCTGGCGCCGGCAAAGGCTTCATCGGGCGTGACCAGGCCGGCGCGCTTCGCGCTCATCAACGCCATGACCTGCCAGCCGGCGACGGAGGTATCGCCCGCCTGCCGCGGCTCGTAGCGCCACCCGCCGACGTTGCGGTTGCGAGCGTTCTCGATGAACTCGACAGCGAGGCGCGCGGGCTCGCGCAGGCGCCGATCGCCGGTCATGCCCAGCGACTCGGCGATGGCGATGGATGCGATGCCGTGGCTGTACATGGTTTCGCCGCCGCGCAGATCGCCATCGGGCTCCTGCTGGGCGATGAGCCATGTCAGGCCGCGCTGCACCACGGCCTGGTAGCGGCCTTCCTTGCTGTGGGTGTGATCGGCCCCGAGGAAGCACAGCAGCGCAAGGCCGGTGGTGGCGACATCGGTGTCGAACTTGCCCTGGCCTTCGCATTCGCCGCAGGCATCATCGAAGGTGCGCGTCGCCCAGCGGCCATCGGGCGACTGGTGTCGTGCGAGCCATTCGAGCGCCATGGCGACGGCCTTCTCGGTCTCTTCGCTGCCGCCCATGCGCTTGACCGTCTGCAGGCGCGTCTCTTCATTGCGAGCCGCGTAGGGATTGGTGGGCGGCGCCATGTCGGTCGGCAGGCGCAGGTTCACGTCGTTGCCGGGCGAGGCATCGGGCAGAGGCAGTTCGGTGAGCGCGGCGGCGATGGGCGAGGAATCCGCGCCTAAGATCGTGTCAGAATCGCTCACCGCGCCCGTGACACTGGTGATCGATGCATTGGAAGCGTCCTCGCCTC
>DATKJG010000284.1:0-3094 GCA_035543215.1 Phycisphaerales bacterium
GCGCAGCGACTGGACCGCCGCCATGAGATCCTTCGACTGCACGATGTACGCCTGGCCCACGGCGGTGGTCCAGTCGATGTTCTCGACCAGGAACTCGAGCAGGTCGGGAATGCGAGCCATCGCCTTGACGGGTGATTCCCAGGTCTGATCATCAATCTTGGCCTTGTCACCGGTGCTCTTGACATAGGCCTGGGCCTCCTTGAGTTCATCGGGGTACACCGACGCGGCCAGCACGTTCGCCAGCAGCTCATCGGGGTACAGCGCGATGGGGCCGACCAGTTCCTCGAGGTCCGCCATGCTCAGTGCCTCGGGCGGCGCCACCGGTGCGGACGGCGCGGTTTGTGGCGAGGCGAGTGCGCGGCCGGCGAAGGCGACGATCGCCAGAACGAGCGCGATGCGAGATAGCAGAGAATCACGGCGCATGATGCACCTCCGGAGTTGATGAAAACCACGGGCATCCGGGCCCGATCCACTTGACGCGCATTCCACACGATACCGCCGAATTCCATCTGCACAAGCACGTTGTCGTGACATGCCGCCATGTACAGCATGAGATCAAGGCGTCAGGCGCGATGATTCGCGCGGAATGCGGTACACGGTTGGAAGGAGATGGCTCTGCCCTGCGTACACGTACACCTGACCGGTGAGGATGATCGGCGAGTTGTTGCCGCTGCGCCGCGCGTAGTCCTCGATCTTCTCCAGCAGTTCGCACGGCAGAAGCTTCATCGGAGGATCGGCCAGGCCCGTCGCGTCGGCGTCGAAGACCATGAGCCAGCCGCCCGATCGGTCGCGCGTGATCTTGCCGCGCCGGTTGACGACCGCCGCATTCTCATGCAGCGTTGCTCCTGTCGCTGATGTGTCCGGCGCATCAGGAGCGCCATCCTGCGACGCCGGCACACCGTTGGCGCCGGATACCTGCCGTGCCGCGCCCGAACTGCGCGCCAATGGGCCGGCCTGCTGCTGCAGGGCGCGTGCGATCGCCTCGGCACTGTCATCCTCGGGTGTCGTGGCGGCGGGGGTGGTCGTCGCGCTGGGCACGCCGGCATCTGGCGCGGAGGCGGCGGGCGGCGGTGGGGGCGGCGCCGGCATTGCGCTGATCACTGCTGCATGCGTCGGCAGGAAGTAGTTGCGATCGCGAAAGACATACACGCGTCCGCTCACCTCGAAGCGCGTGTTCGATGCCTCTGGCTCGGGCGCGCTGGCGAGGATGCGCTCCATCTCCATCAGGCGCGAGCACGGCAGAACGATGAGTTCATGCAGCGGATGCGAGCCTGCAGTCGTCGATCCCGTCGGCGCGAGGCCAGGCGAATCGGCATCGAGAATAAGCGTCCACCATTCCTGAGTTCCGTGACGCTGCAGTCTGGCGCGAGCCTCAACGAGCGTGCTGCCTTCGCGCAGAAGCGGCGCGCGGACCGCTGCGGCTGAATCAACCACCTGCGGCTGCTGCGCCGATGCCGGCGCGGCAAGGGCTGCGGCGATCATGCACCCGACAACCAGCCTGCGTCGGGCATGGTGCTGCTCAATCAACCTGAAAATGCGCGTAAGCAACGACATCTCGATCCAATGCAGTCTACCCTTCAATCGATGGGCTTGACTGTGGATTCGCCGCGGCCCATGACCTGCAAGGCCAGCAGAGAACGCAGCACGATTTGCGCTGATGGGTTCGTGCCGCGGCTTGAACCGACGCGGCCTGCGGCCTACGTTGGAGTCCGGCTTTTCGCCGCAAGCGACCGCCGCCGGAGCATTCCTCCCCATGCAGATTCAGATTCACAGCAACGGCATCGCGAATTCGGACGCGATAAACGACCGGCTTCGCCAGGAAGTCGAGGCGGCCCTCAAGGTGTTCGCGGATCAGGTCACGCGCGTCGAGGCCCACCTGCACGATGACAACGGCCCCAAGCACGGCCAGGACAAGCGGTGCGTGCTTGAGGTCCGCCTGGCTGGCCATCACCCGCTGGCGGTGGAGGCGACTGACCGCGACCTGTACCAGGCCATCACGTTGGCCACGGGCAAGGCCGAACGAGCCGTGCGCCACAAGCTCGAGCGGCACGAGGCCCATAAGTCATCGCACTAGTTGGTGACCCCATATACGGACAGTGGGACCGTGCGCAGGCCGCATGGGCTGTATAGGTTGAACTCCGCGACGGCAGTCAGTGGCGAAGCATGGTTGACAGCCACGCACGAGTGCCTTCCATGACGAACACTCGTGGGGCTGAGTGGGCGCTCGCTCATCAGCAATCCGCCACACACTCGGGGAAGGCCCGAAGGAGTCGAAGGTGCACAAACGAAGAATGGTCATCATGGCAGGTCTCGCGACCGTGCTGCTGGTCGCGTTGGCGTATGTCGCCTTGTGGTCCAAGCAGCCGCAGCGTTCATCGGCGCGTAGCACGCCACCGCCGACCGAGCAGTATCTCACGGGCGTGGTGCGCGACTTCCTGCCGACGCATCCGGACTTCAACGTCGTGCCGTCCAACGGCTACGGCCAATACTGCGGCAACATCGCCCCGCAACTCGACTCCGACGGCAAGCCCAAGTTCGTCGGCGGTGGCTTCCGCGTGGCTCAGCAGTGGCGCGACAAACAGGCGCGGCCGATCGCCTGGTGCATCTATTCGAATGTGTGGGACGACAAGGAAGGCAAGGGCCAGAAAGGCAGCGTGGACTCAGGCGCCATCACCTCCGCCGCGACGTATGCCCAGTGGTATCGCGATGTGCCCGGCGTGAACATGTCGCGCCCACACACGCTGACGCTTACGAAGCAATCGGATGGCATGTACGAGTTCATCACCAACGACTTCCATCCCATCGACGGAGCACTCTTGGGCAACGACGCCGACGGCAAGAACCTGCATTTCACCTTCGAGATCGACGCCCGATTCGTCTACGACCCGACTGGCGGCCAGGACCTCGACTTCATGGGCGATGACGACATCTGGGTCTTCATCGACGATCGCCTGGTGATCGACATGGGCGGCATCGGAGCCAACAGCACGCAGCACCTTGACCTGAAGCGGCTGAATCTCACGCCCGGCCAGACCTATGTCATGAAGTTCTTTCACGCCGAACGCAAGCAGCCCAAATCTCAGTTCCGCCTTCG
>DATKJG010000285.1:0-2634 GCA_035543215.1 Phycisphaerales bacterium
AGCATTGCCTCGAGCGTCGTCACCATGCTCGCCCAGCGCAGCGGCGGCGCGGTGCGCGATTTCCACCAGGCGCCGCTGGCACGACGCGCGGCCAATGCCATCATCGCGTATGGCGAGTACCTCTGGCAGACCGTCTGGCCCGCCGGCCTGGCAGTGTTCTACCCGTATCCCGCAACGATCGAGGCTTCGCGCATCGTGCTTGCCGCCGGCGTGCTGAGCGCCATCACCATTGCATGCATTGCCGCAGCTCGCCGAAGGCATCGTGCGCCGCTCGCCGGCTGGCTGTGGCATCTCGGCACGCTGGCTCCGGTGATCGGATTGGTGCAGGTCGGCGCCCAGGCGCATGCCGATCGCTACACCTACGTGCCACTGATTGGCGTGTTCATCATGCTCGCATGGAGCCTGCCCGACTCGCCGCGCATGGCGCGATGGTCAGTCATTGCCGCAACAACGGCGCTGCTCGCGCTGGCGGCCATCTGCTGGGTGCAGATTGGGTATTGGCGCGACAGCGCCACGCTGGCCTCGCGAGCGCTGGCGGTCACCGAGAACAACGCGACTGCGCACGTGCTCCTGGCCAACGCGTTGGTGGACGAGAGTCAGTTCGATGCAGCGATCGCGCACCTCGAGGAGGCGACTCGCATCGATCCGCTCTCGCCGCAGGCCTGGCACAACCTCGGGTTCGCGTATGCGCAGGCCGGCCGAATCGATGATGCGATCGCGGCATACCGGCAGGCGATAGTCCGCCGGCCTGACTTCGCCGAGAATTACTTCAACCTTGGCTTGTTGCTCCGGCAGCAGAATCGAACGGTCGAGGCGAGGGCGGCGCTGCAGCGCGCTGCCGACCTGGCCGCGGTGGCTGGCGATGACCGGCTGCGCGGCGAGGCCATCGAACGACTCGACGCCTCGACGATGCCCGACGGCCACTGATTGCAAGTCATCAGACATTGAATGTCGCGGCGCCGCACTCCGGACACCTCGCATCTTTCGAGCCACGCAAGTCGTAGCCGCAGGCGGTGCAACGGTTCTGTCGCCTGCGATTGGCGCGGCGGACAAGCCCCGGCACGAACAGCATCGCGAACCAGGCAATGCCATAGATTGTCGTGTCCAACGCGAAGCCGCGCCAGATCGGCCGAAAGGCGAGCACATGCTCGATGACGAGGTACGAGTTCGGCACCGCTTCGCGCGAGAGCAAGATGCCGCCTTGGATCGTGTTGTAGTCGGGGAATTCGCACCACAGCGCCGCCAGCGGCCAGCCTTGAGCGAGCGGGGCGGCCTGCAACACCCCCGAACCGTCGTCCCGCGCGTTGAAGTCATCGCGGCCAAGCCACCATGGCCAAGTCAACTCCAGGGGCTGATAGTGCTCTCCAAACTCAGTCCAATTCGAGAACATGATGTGCACTCGTTCGATGCCAAATCCCCGCACGCTCCAGGCATGGACCGGCGGCTCGACTTGCCGGCCCGCGCTTCGGGTGGAGGTCCCCCAACGCATGCTTGTCGTATCAGGCAGGCTGCGCCATCCGCACCCCCAGGCGACGGCGACGGTGGTGATCGCGCCAAGCAACAAAGCGAGAATGATCCGACGAGGCGCGCGGTACATGTTGACATTGAATTGTAAGTACCGAAAGCGCGCCGCCAGTCGCATCACCCGTCACTGAACTGTAACATTGCTGGCAAGGATGTGGTTCACCGTGCGGGCCCGAGGACGGGCCGGCTGGCTGCCTGCTCGAATGATCCTTGATTCGCTCGCCAACGCCTCTCGCTATGCCGCGCTCGGCAAGCGCATCGGTCGCGCGCTCGACTACCTCGCCAAACCCGAGACCGCCCGGCTGGAACCGAAGCAGCCTGGCGCGCAAAACAGCCTAATGAAGCCCATCATCGGAGACGAGATCTTCGCGCTTGTTCAGCGTTATAAGCCGAAGATGCGGCGCGAGGCGTTCTGGGAAGCCCATCGCTCGTACATCGACGTGCAATGCATCTTCGAAGGCGCTGAACTCATGGGCTGGGCGCCGCTGGAGATGATGGGCGTCAAGCAGCCATACGACGCCGAGCGCGACTACGCTGTGCTGGAACCAATTTTCGGCGGAGCGGAATCGCCCGAACAGTTCTTCACCGTCCGCCGCGGCATGTTCGCCATCTTCTTCCCGACCGATGCGCATATGCCGGGCATCGCGCCTGATGACGACCTCGCCGACGAGGTGAAGAAGATCGTGATCAAGGTGCGTGTCTGACGTTGAGTACTGGTCAGGCCCCGATCAGTTCAGCGATCGGCGATGGCAGCGTTGACTTCGAAGCTGCGTCGGGCTTGCCCTCTTTGCGCGGATCGGTCTTGGCGATGATCTGGCTGACGCCGTGCTGATTGAACCCCTTGAAGCCGTCATTGCGCTCGAGATTCTCGAGGTGCGAGCCGATCGCCCCGCCCTGCATCCTGAACCAATGTGCCTGGGCGGCGGTGATGTAGCCCTGCTCGACCAATCGTTGGATGCGCTTGTCCTGCACCGGCCAGCGCTCGCCTTCGGTGAAGGCTTGCGTGAGAAACGGGAAGTTCGTAAAGGGATCCATCGTGCGGATCGACGCCGCCTCGAGTTGATCCTTGAGCGAGTTGAAATCGAACTGGCATTCGAGGTGGTGCATGCC
>DATKJG010000286.1:0-3203 GCA_035543215.1 Phycisphaerales bacterium
CGGCACACCCACGGAGCCCGAGACATGAAAATCGTTGCGGTCACCGCCTGCCCCACCGGCATCGCGCACACGTACATGGCCGCCGAACAGCTGGAGAAGACCGCCAAGGCGGCCGGCCACGAGATTCACGTCGAGACCCAGGGCGCAATGGGCATTGAGAACGAACTTTCAGGCAAGGACATCAAGGACGCCGACGTGGCGATCTTCGCAGTTGACATCGAGGTGGAGAAACTCGAGCGATTCGCCGGCAAGAAGATGATTCGTGTCGGCGTATCGGAGGCGATCAAGAATCCCAAGGCGGTGCTGGCGAAGGCGGGCGCTTAGGGTTCCTCACACGGCGGTTGGACGATGCTGCATGTTCGCGAGGACGTTCTGCGCGGACTCGTACAATGTCCTTCGAGTTGTCCGCATCCCTTTGCATCCACTGGTGCTGAGCCGTACCCGCGTGATCCGACATGCTCGAACTTCGATTCATCTGCCCACTTGAGCATGGCATTCACGCCCGGCCGGCCAGCAGACTGAGTGAAGTGCTGCGGCCGTTCACGGCCCGCGTCGAAATCGTGAAGGAGTCTTCCGGCAGGCCCGCCGATGGGCGCAGCGTCTTGTCGGTGGTGGCTCTCGACATCGCGCTGGGCGATGCGTGCATGTTCAGAGTGGCTGGCGAGCATGAAGCGGAGGCGATGGCGGCGTTGCGCGACCTCGTCCAGCGCGGCTTCGGCGAGGCGGCAAGCGCCCCGGCGGAGGCCGCTGCGGCTGTCGCATCTGCGACGAACGAGGCGCGAATTCCCGAAGGCTTGCGCAGGCTTGGAACGAGATGGATCGCTGGTCGGAGCATCAGCCCCGGCTTTGCACAAGGGCCCGTGAGGCTGATGCGTTCGCAAGCGACGACGGATGATCGACCGGCCGGTGCGCAGGAAGATGAACGGGCTGCAGTGCGGCGCGCCATGGGCGATGTGCGCCGCGACCTTGAATCTCGGCTGGGGGCGCTGCACGCAGACGGCTCGGAGCTTGAGCGCGATCTTCTGCGAGCGCATGTGAGCATCGCTGATGATCCTTCGCTGCGTGAGCGGATCGATGAACACATCCGCGATGGTGCTTCGGCGAACGCGGCGGTTCGGAAGGCAGGAGAGTTTTTCAAGCAGTCGCTGCAGCGATCGCACAGCCAGTACATTCGAGATCGCGTGCTCGATGTCGAGGATGTATGTCAACAGATCCTTGAACATCTCATCAACGGCCACGCCGGCGCGTCGATCGCGCTGGATGAGCCATCGATTCTCGTGGCGGACCTTCTCACGCCGCGGCACATGCTCGCGCTTGATCGCACTCGCGTTCGCGCGCTTGTGCTCGGTGGCGTCGGCGCGACATCGCATACCGCTATCCTGGCGCGAGCATTCGGCATTCCAACGCTCATCGACGTCGACATTGCCGCTGCCAACCTCGCTGAGAACCAAGTGGTCATGGTGGACGCCGATGGGGGATTCGTGCTGCCTGTGTGCCCGCGCGAGGTCGAGCGCTACTATGCGATTGAGACCCGCCAGGCGGCACGGCGGCGGCAGCGTCTGGGGCCGTTCATCACTTTGCCGGCGACGACGCGCGACGGCGCGCGCATCGAGGTCGCCGCCAACATCTCGCTCGCGGACGAGGTGACGCTCGCGATGCGTGAAGGCGCGGAAGGCGTAGGCCTGTTCCGAACCGAGATGCTCTTTCTCGATCGTCCTGCGCCGCCCAGCGAGCAGGAACAGTTTGCGGCCTACTCAAAGGCGATTGAGGCAGCGGCCGGCCGCACGATCATCATCCGCACCTTCGACATCGGTGGCGACAAACCTGCGCCGTATCTGCGGCTGGAACGCGAGGACAATCCGTTTCTCGGCTTTCGAGGCATTCGGCTGTACGAACAATTCGCCGATCTGCTGCGCTCGCAACTGCGCGCCATCGTCCGCGCGTCGGCACACGGGCCCGTCAAGGTCATGGCGCCGATGGTCTCGAACGCGGCGGAGGCGGGCTGGTTCGTGCAGCGCGTGCGCGAAGTGCAGGGCGCGTTGCAGCAGGAGGGGTCCGCGCTCAATGCCACGATGCCGATCGGCGTCATGCTCGAAGTGCCGGCCGCCGCGTTGGCCATTGATCAACTTTCTGCCGTGGTGGATTTCTTCAGCGTCGGCACCAACGACCTGGCGCAATACCTTCTGGCGGCCGACCGGGGCAACCCGCGCGTGGCCGGGCTGTGCGATCCGTTGGAGCCAGGATTCCTGCGGATGCTGGCGAACATCGCTGAGGCGGCGAAGCGGAACTCACGATGGGTCGGTGTGTGCGGTGAGATGGCCGGCGATGCGCGCCATCTGCCGATCATGGTCGGACTGGGCGTGGACGAGATCAGCGTCGCGCCGGCGCGTGTGCTGGAATTGAAGGCCGCGCTTGCACACCTCGATGCTTCAGAATGCGCGCCGCTGCTGCAACAGCTGATCGCGTGTCGTGATGTCGTCGAAGTACGACGAATGCTTGCGGAGTTCGCCAATCAGGCGAACGCGCCGGACGACGGCGCTGACAGCGGTGCCGTCGCCACGATGATCGACACGAGTCTGGTGCTGATCGGTTCCGACGCCGCCTCGAAGGTCGAAGCCATCAAGGAACTGGTCGGATTGATCATCTCCTCCGGCCGCGCGAGCGACGCCCACGCGCTGGAGCAGGCGATCTGGGCCCGCGAGGACACGTTCGCGACAAACGTCGGACACGGCTTTGCGATCCCGCACTGCAAGAGCGAGACGCTGCGGGCCGCGACGATTGCGGTGCTGCACCTGGATCAGGGGATCGACTGGGGCGCGGCTGAGGGCGAGCCGGTGCGAGTGGCGATCATGCTGGCTATTCCGGGCGGCGGCCACGAGGCGGCCAGGCAGCACATGCAGATGCTGGCGAAACTCGCGCGGCAACTCATGCACGAGGACTTTCGCGAACTCATCCTGCAAGCACAAACCGCCCAGGAGATCGTCGTCGCCTTGACAACGCTGGTCGCGTAGGGCGCGGATTCGCGACGATCGTGCATTGCGTGCGGCCGCGCCCACGGATACAACTGGGTTATTTCGATTGTTCGGTAGTGAACGGAGTGGAAATCATGCAGAACAGGATGCCTTTGCGTTTCGTGCTGACCACGGCCATTCTCACGGCGGTCGTTGGAACCGTTGCGTTGGCGTCGGACGAGTCGACGCCCA
>DATKJG010000287.1:0-10431 GCA_035543215.1 Phycisphaerales bacterium
CGCAGCGTGTCGATTCTCTTCGGCGATGCAGCGGGCGCGGTCGTGCTCGAGCGCGATGACGCGCATCCCGAGCTCGGCTGCCTCTTTCAGACACTGAACGCTGACGGCACGAACTGGCAGTCGCTATACATGCCGCGGCGCTCGCAGGAAGTTCCTGAATTCGACATCGACAATCCCATCGCGTTCAACTGCCTGCGCATGAACGGGCGCGAGGTGTACAAATTCGCGGTGAACAAGTTCCGCGAGGTGATTGAGGACGCGCTCGCCGCGACCGGCCTGGCGGTGGAGGATGTTGCCCAGTTCATCTGCCACCAGTCGAACGTGCGCATCATCGATGCTGCCAAGGAGCGCATCGGCCTGCCGGACGACAAGGTCTACATCAATATCGATCGCTTCGGCAACTCCTCGGCGGGGAGCGTGGGCTTGTGCTTCGATCAGTTGTGGAGAGCCGGCAAAGTGAAGCGCGGCGATGTCGTGGTGTTCGTCGCTTTCGGCGGCGGTCTGACGTGGGCCAGCAGCGTGTGGCGCTTGTGAGCGAGCCGGGAGCGGCGCGAGGACGTGCCGACTCGCCGCTGCTACCCTGCGGCCATGAGCATGCAGCACATCATTCTCTGTCCGGGCCAGGGGGCGCAGGCCGCAGGCATGGGTCGGGCGTGGTTCGAGCAGTCGAGCGCTGCGAAGGTCGTCTTCGAGGAGGCCGATCGCGTGCTGGGTTCGACTCTCGGAGCGCCGTTGTCCGAGATCTGCTTCAACGGTCCGGCCCAGCGCATCAATCAGACCGATGTGAGTCAGCCGGCGATCTACACCGTCAGCGTTGCCTGCTGGCGCGGCCTGCTGCAGATGCGGGGCAACCTGCCGCTGCGCGCCGCCGCAGGACTCTCGCTGGGTGAGTACACCGCGCTGCACATCGCGAGCGTGTTCGACTTTGCGACCGGCCTCAAACTCGTCGCGCAGCGCGGCCGGCTGATGCAAGACGCAGCGGTCGCCAGCAAGGGCGGCATGGTGGCATTGATAGGAGCCGACGACGACCAGGCTCAGGCCGTCTGCGACAAGGCAGCGCAAGGTGAGGCCCTCGTCTGCGCCAATTTCAACGCCCCGGGCCAGATCGTGCTCTCGGGGGCCGCGGCAGCGTGCGAGCGGGCCGTAGCGGCCGCATCGGAACTGGGCCTCAAGGCCACGCCCCTTACTGTCGCAGGCGCCTTTCATTCGCCCTTGATGCAGCCCGCAGCCGACAAGATGGCGGCAGTACTTTCGGGCGTTTCCCTGCAGAAACCGGCCTGCGAGGTGTGGTCCAACGTCACTGCCGCCCCCCACAATGCCGACAATTGGGATGCGGCAAATGGCGGGGGGGCGGAACTCTTGAAGGCCCGGCTCGTCCAACAAATCATCAGCCCCGTCAAGTGGTCGCAGACATGCTCTGCGCTAGCATTTGGCGATCAGATCGAGTATCACGAACTCGCCCCCGGCACGGTCCTGCGGGGCTTGATGCGGCGAATCGACCGCAATCGAAAGGTGACCAACCATGATCAACCCCAGGAATAGATTCCTCGCGCTCGGCCTGTGCGTCACGGCGTGCGCCGGCATGATCGCCTTCGCGGGCGGTTGCGGCGAGGAAGAGCCGCCACCGGTCGTGATGGCTCCGCCCCCGCCCCCGCCGCCTCCACCGCCAGCACCGACGGTCACGCCCATCGAGCAGTTGATGGCCGAGATGAACATCGATCCGCGCGTCTCGCTGCCCGAGGACAAGGCCCCGGACAACGACGGCGATCGCCGCGCGATTCTCTCGTTCTTCGACGGCTTCGCGCGCGGCAACGACGGGGCTGTGCGCTCCATGATCGAAACCGACGATCAGCCGCAACTGGCGGCGATGGTCGAGTCGGGCGTGTGGAAGGACTGCACCGGCCGCATCGAGAAGATTGACATTCAGTGTGGCAACAGCCCGACCAGCGACAAGTGCACGTTGGCGGTGTTCGAGGTCAAGGGCGCGGGCGAAGCGTTCCAGCCTCAGATGTGGACGTACGCCACGGCCGATGACGCCGCCACGTTCACCGCGGTGCCGTGCCCGCCGGGCATCATGGATCGCCTCTCGGGCGACTGGATCTCGCGCTGGTTCGGCATCATCGAGGAAGAGATCGCGCTGGCCGACAAGGCCGACGACGAATACCTGATCGCGCAGCGCGATCTGGATGACGGCAAGGACTCCAGCACCGGCGGTGTCCCGAATCCGATCGGCCCCGGCGGCGGCCCGGGCGGCCTGCGCCCGCCCACCGGCGCGCCGCAAGAAGCGCCCGGCATTCCCGGCGGCGGCGAAAGCCCCGGCGGCGGAAACCCCCGCTGAATCCGCCCGGCAGAAACTGACAACCAGTAGAATCCCGCCCGCCTGAGTCGACTCAGGCGGGCTGTCGTTTCCGAGCGCTCCGTCACACTTCGTCTCCGGAGAATCCCATCGAACAGCGCGTCGCCATCGTCACTGGAGCCAGCCGCGGCATCGGCAAGGCCATCGCCTTGCGACTGGCCTCCGACGGCAAAGTCGTCGTACTTGCGGCGCGAACTGTGGAGGCCCTGGAGGAGGTTCGCCAGCAGATCCAGGCGGGCGGAAATGGCGGGGTGGCCGAGGTCCGCGCCTGCGATGTCGGCAACAGCGAGGCCCTCACCGCGCTCATCGAGGAGGTCGCCTCCACGCACGGCCGCCTCGACATCATGGTCAACAATGCCGGCATCACGCGCGATGGCCTGATCCTGCGCATGAGCGACAAGGATTTCGACGAGGTGATCAACGTCAACCTGCGCTCGGCGTTTGTCGCGTCGCGGGCCGCGGCCCGGCCGATGATGCGCAACCGCTTCGGCCGCATCATCAACATCGGCTCGGTGACCGGCCTGATGGGCAACCCGGGCCAGGCCAACTATGCCGCCGCGAAGGCCGGACTCGTCGGCCTGACTAAGACCATCGCCAAGGAACTCGGCTCCAAGGGCATCACCGCGAACGTGATCGCGCCGGGTTTCGTGGACAGCGACATGACCGCGAACCTGCCGCAGGAATTGAAGGACGGCGCTGCCAAGATGATCCCCGCCCGCCGCTTCGGCACGGCCGAGGAAATCGCCCACGCGGTCAGTTTCGTCGCCTCCGACCTCGCAAGTTATGTGACCGGGCAGGTGATCGTGGTGGATGGCGGACTGGACATGTAACGCGCCGCGACCCGCCACCGCTGTTCATGCCTTTCGCGCCTTGGGGCCGGTCTCCTTCAGCAGGAAGGCCAAGACGATGGCCGCGCCCACGCCGTACAGCAGCGGCTGGAAGCCGGCCTGGTAATGCTCGAGCGACAACTCGCTGCCTTCAGATAGTTTCACGAGTCGTGAGCCGAACACCGGCCCCAGCAGCGCGCTGAACGTGAAGTTGATGAAGTTGATCACGCCCGTAGCCGAGCCGCCCAGTTCCGGCGGGTTGGCTTCCTTGATGACCGTGTACGGAATCATCGCCGCGCCGGAGAAGATGCCCATGATGATGCCGACTGGTGCGCCGCGGAAGATCGTCGGATCGCCGAAGAGCACCCACGCGAGCGTCGCCAGCAGGCCAATCGCGCCGGCGAGGATGACCGGCTTGCGACGTCCGAGGCGATCGGAGATGAAGCCCAGCAGCGGGCAGCCGATCATCCAGCCCAGTGGCACCGTCGCCGCCAACATCACCGCGCTGTCATACTCGCGCCCGCGGCCCTCCTGCAGGAAGCGCACGCCCCAAGTCATCGCGAGAATCGTCGTGGGGATGAACAGAAGTCCCGAAATCAGGCCACAGATGATCGACTGCGGGTTTGCAAACACTCTGCCGAGCGCGACGAACACGGCCCCCCATCCACCCTTCGCTGTCGCGGACTTCTCCTCCTTCGGCAGCAGCGCGAAGAGCAGGACTCCGATCACCAGCCCAAGGATGCCCGCGTAGATCCAGAACTGATTCCACGGCACGCCGCGCGTGATCATCGGCCCGACGAGGAACTGCCCCGCCGAGCCGCCGGCCATGCCGAACATCTGTGTCGCGCCGATGAACGATGCGGCCATCGAGAGCGGGAAGTTCTTGTTCACGAGGTACGCAGCGCCGATGAGCGCGAACGCGCCACCCGCGCCCTGGATGAATCGTCCGACATTCGCCACCGGCACGTTGCCCGAGGCAAACATCAGCGCGCCGATTCCAACCAGCGCCGCGCCGATCGGGATTGTCAGTTTCGCGCCGAAGCGATCGATCGCAGCGCCCGCCACGAGGCTGAACGGCGAATAGCCGTAGTAGAACATGCCGACGATCGCCGACACACCCAGCGCGTCGACCGCGAACGCGCTGGTCAACTGCGGGATCATCACGCTCGGCGCCGAACGCAGCGCGTACTGAAAGAAGTAATAGATTGCCACCAGCAACCACGCGCCCAGAGCCGCAGCTGTCAGTTTCTTTTCCGTGTTCGACACTGGATTCGGCTCCGGCTCTCGATTTCAGACCGCCTTCAACCCCACCGCGCGGAACCGCGCGACCGCCTCATCCGTCGTCGCCTTCGAGGGCGGCTTGGTGTCGTTCAACTGGTAATCCATCTTCAGTTTCTCCCACTTGAAGCGGCCCATCTGGTGGAACGGCAGCACATCGACGCGCTCCACGTTGCCCAGCTCCGCCGCGAACTTCGCAATGCGCTCGACCTCGGCCATGTCATCCGTCCACCCCGGCACCAGAACGAATCGAACCCACATCGGCTTCTTCATCTTCGCCAATCGCCGCGCGAACTCGTGGATCGGCGCGTTCTCCTGCGCAGTCAGACGCTTGTGCAGATCAGGAGTCATCGCCTTGAGATCGAGCAGCACGAGATCGATGCATGCGAGGTCGGCATCGCTCAATCGATCGCCCAAAAACCCATTCGTATCAAGCGCGGTATGCACGCCCAACTTCTTCACCGCGTTGAACACCTTGAGCACGAAGCGGTGCTGCATGAGCGGCTCGCCGCCCGAGATGGTCAAGCCGCCTTTCATGGTCGCCAGATCGTGCCGGTACTGACTGACGACCTCGACCGCGCGCTTCGCGCTGATGGGCATGCCGTTGGACATCTTCCACGTGTCGGGATTGTGGCAGTAGACGCAGCGGAACTGGCAGCCGGCCAGCCAGGCGACGACGCGCACGCCCGGGCCATCGACGGCCGAGCCGGTGGTGAACGAGTGCACGAAGCCCCAGTCGCCGGTCTCGAGCGCCGACTTGATGTCCGGCTCACTGACCTTCTCACCCAGCCCGACGCGCAGGTCGTACTGACTGCCGATGAGCGGGACGGTTGGGTTTTCGACTTCGGTGATCATGGGGCAACCCTCGCTCAATGATACCGGTGGCCGATGATCCGACTCCGCGCGAGACAGGCGAAAAATCGGCGATTAAGGCATTGCGCCGCATTCGGGGCAGACCGATGAATCGCTCGGTCGGTTCCGCAGGTCGTACGCACACTTTGGGCACAGGCCGCGCTTGATGCGCCGCCATCCTCGCACCGCGAACAGCGCGACAAGCAGTAGCCACAGAGTGACGGCATAGAACACCGTGTTGATCGCGAAGCCCGGCCAGATCGGTTGCAGTGGAAGGGCGAGCTTATACGGAACGCCGTTGATCGCAGATGACAGGCGAGTCCATGGCGTCTGCAATCCATATCGCACCTTGAGGGTACCTATAGGAAATGTGTTCGTGTGCAAGGTCCACAGCGCGGGCATGGGCCAGCCTCTCATCTCGGCGATGCTGATTTCAGCAGCAGCCGCCCCTGTATTGAACAACGCAGACGTCTCGTGCAAGCCCGTCCAGGCCGGGACAAGCGACAACGGGGATTCATCGACATAGGGGAAGAAGGTGTTGTGAACCCATGTGATCTCAATGTCGGTCGCTCCTGGCCGCGAAGCACGCACGACCGAGAGCGATTTGAACTCCGGATCCCTTCGACTGACGTTTTCTGGCGCCGATCTCTGCGCGCGGACCCACACACTTTTCCGCGGGTGGACGCACAGCGCACATCCCCACGCCACTGCGATGTTGACGATCGCGCCCGCCACGAGCAGCAGCAGCAACAGGACGACGCGGCGTTTCACGCAGTCATCGTACTACGCCGCGTTGAGCAGCGGCACCTGCTCGATGACCGGCGCGGCAGTTGGGCCCGCGGCGAGTTGGCGGCTCACGTCGTACTTGCCGGCCCCCCATGCGCTCGGCAGCATGCGGCCGGTGTTCACGTCGTCCAGCCTACATGCTTCTCCGCCAAGTAGGCAATTCGTGACAGCCGTCGCTGGCTTGTCAGCGCGTGCACGGCGTCGAAGAACCGTTGCAGGCCCTCGAAGCGTTCCTTGCCCTCGATCGCGATCAGCGCTTCTTTGTGAGCGCATCGCGCCCGGTGCCAGCGGCTGGCGATCAGGCTGGCGTTGTCGGTGGCATCCTCCTGGCGAATGAGCCGAAAGCCCGCTTGTTCGATGAGCTGCTCATTGATGCCCGGCGGCACGAACAGGAAGAAGCCGATGGAACTCCGCAGCGCCAGCTCTTCGTTGGTCACTTGGCCGGTGATCACCACCGGATCGGTAAACATCGCTTTCCCACCACCGCGAAGCACGCGATGCCACTCGCGCAGCACGGTGAGCCGATCGGCAAAGTGGTTGATCGCATCGATGCACACAATGGCATCGAAGGTGCCGTCGTCGAAGGGCAAGCGTGTATTGGCGTCGGCAACGCTGAACCGAACGCGTGCGGGCTCCGCGAAGCCGGATTCCGCAGCCATGTGAGAGGCCGTGGCCACTGCGCTTGCGTTGCTGTCGATGCCCGTCACGCGGCAGCAGGTCGTTCGCGCAAGGTGTATGGCCGGGCCGCCGGACCCGCTGGCGACCTCGAGCACGTGTTGGTTTGCGGCAAGGGTGAGCCATGAACACAGGCGGTTGTACTCCTCAACCGTCATCCAACTGTTCTGGCCGATGTCGGTGCCGAAGGTCTCCTTGCGGACAGCGGCTAAAACCGTGTCGGTGAAGTTGCTGTACGCGCTGTAGAGATCAACAGGCGCGGGCATGCTTTACAACCCCAGCAGCATGCGTTCGGGGTTCTCGATGGTGTTGGGGGGCTTGATGTGCACGGGCCGCACAGTGTATCCCATCGGCGCGGCCGCACGATGACTCACGTCCATCTGTCAGCCCGTCCGTTTCACAACCACCACCGTCACATCATCCGTCTGCGGCGCGCCGGTGGCGAAGCTGTGGGCCGCTGCGTAGATGCTCTGGACGATGTCATTGGCCTTCTGGCCGGATGCTGCGCCGACCACCTCGGACAGCCTGGTGAGCCCGAACTGCTCTCCATCGGCATTGCACCACTCGAAGACGCCATCGGTGAGCATCACCAGCACATCGCCGCGTCCCAGGACGAGTCGGCGTGAGGGCGCATAGCTTTCGCTTTCCACGACCGCCAGGGGCAGCCCATCGCCGCCGAACTGTTCGATGCTGCGATCCGCGGCCCGCCACACCATCGTCGGGCCATGGCCGGCCGAAACCAGTTCCACGCCGCCATCCTGATCGAGCAGCGCCGCAGCAAAGGTGATGAATCGCGCGCTTCCTCCCAGATCAGAATGCAGCAGGCCGTTGAGGCGGGAGAGCAGCACGGCTGGATCGCGCTCCAGCGGGGCCGATGCCCGCGCGTACGCCCGGCACACCGCCATCACCAGCGCCGGCCCGATGCCGTGGCCGGTCACATCCGCCATCACCACCAGCAGTTTGCCATCGGGCAGTTCCTGCCAGTCGTAGTAGTCGCCGCCGGTCTGGTCGGCCGGCAGGTTCATGCCCGCGATATCGAACCCGGCCAGCGCAGGCGCGCTCCTTGGCAAGAGCCCCGCCTGAATCTCGCGCGCCACGGCAAGATCGCGCTCGATGCCCGCCAGTCGCTGCGCATCGCGCTCGTGCGCGGTCGCTTCCTCGACGGCCTCGATGACGTATCGCCGCGCGGCACGCGTCACCATCGCGGCGATCACGCCCGTCAGCGCGAGCGACACGCCATAGGCGAACAGCACCGGCCTGAGGTTTGGCGCGACCTGGCCGGAGCCGATCGTCCAGATCACAAGCCCCCAGTGCGCGAGCGCAGAACCCAGGCCAATGCCCAGTGCGTACATTGGCTTCAAGCGCAGCACCGAAGTCAGCACCACGATGGGATACAGCAGCAACGGCGGGGCCGAGAGCGCCGTATACTCGCCCCGCGGCGAATACACGTGCGCAATCGTCATCAACGCCGTAGGCACCGCCAGTTCGAACGCCGCGGTCGCCAGCCACAGCCACGATGGCATCAACCGATTCTCGCGAATGCCCCGGCGGACGATCGCCCACAGGATCAGTTCGATGATCATCGCCGCCGCGGTGATCGCCAATCTGGGAAAGAACACTGCATCGGTGGACATCACCAGTCCGCCGCTCATGCGACGGGCGATCAGGACGATGAGCATGACCGCAAACACCACGGCCATGAGCATCAACCGCGAAGCCTCGCTGCGCTGGGCGCGAAACTGAAAGGCCTCGCTGCTGGTGATTGAAGGACGAGTCACGCCGAAGAGGATGATACGGGACGGCTGGGAGCCGGTCTCATGCCGCATTCAGCAATCGCTTCCAAGTGCGCAGAGAGGCCAGACTACAATGCGCGCATGAACGCAATGCATCACTCGCGCCGGCAATCCGCCATCACCATCGTCGCATCAGCAACTCTGGTCTGGCTGCTGGGGTGCAGCACGCACGCTCATCACGCGTCGGTCGCCGATTCGCATGCGACAACGAGTCCTGCCTCCGTGACACCCGCGCAGGCGCAGCAGAACCTGGTTGCGGGCAACGCCCGTTTCGTTGCGGGCGAATCGATGCATCCTCATCAGACGCCAGCCGTTCGCGCGCAACTTGTCAACGGTCAGGCGCCGTTCGCCGTGATCGTTGGCTGCTCGGATTCGCGCACCGCGCCGGAGATTCTTTTTGACGAGGGCCTGGGCGATCTGTTCATCATCCGCGTGGCGGGCAATGTCATCGACGATCAGAGCATCGGCAGCGTCGAGTACGCGGTGGAGCACCTGCATTCGCCCTTGGTGGTGGTGATGGGCCACAGCACGTGCGGAGCGGTCGGCGCGGCTCGCGACGCTGTTGCCGCTCACGGACATGCCGACGGTCACATCGAGTCGCTCGTGCAGGCGATTCGTCCCGCGGTCGAGCAGACGGCAGGCCAGGACGCCGCAGCGACCTGCAAGGCCAACGTGCGCAACGTCGTCAACGCCTTGCGCGATTCGCAGCCGATTCTGCATCACATGGTCGAGCACGGCGACGTCCGCATCGTCGGCGCGTACTACGACCTCGAGTCAGGCGTCGTCACGTTCGTGAATGATTGATTGGTGCCCACGTTCCTTGCGCGTTCTCGCCGCCGAGCCGGTGGTGAACGAGTGCACGAAGCCCCAGTCGCCGTCACGCGCTGCGTCCGGGAAAGCGGCCACTGCTGCTGGCACCCGTCAGACGTGGCACGCCTGGACAAGCCGCGCGGCCACCGCAGCCCGGTTTGGTTCAGGCCGTTTTGACCCGCAGTTGAGAGCATGCGCGTCCTTCAGACTGGTAGGCCAGCATCGGTCAGGTACCATGCCGGTAGACGGTCTCGGAAGCGCGCCTCGGTGGAGCTCGCTTCTGGATGCGGCGTCTGCTCCGTCAAACGAGATTCCTCGAAGGCGATCGCATGAACTCTCGGAGGCAGCCTGCCACTTTGGGCGGAGCACGATCAATGGAAGGCGGGTCAGGACAGGCGATCCTCACAACACTGGTTGTTGCCTGGGCGTACTTGACGAGCCTGGACCGCACCCTGCCGGTCTTGCTGTGCCCGCTGTTTCTGGCGGTGGCGACGACCGCCGCGTGGGGCGCCGACCAAGAGCAGGAGCGGCCGTGGCGCGTGTTGATGGTGCACTCGTTTGGGAGCAGCGCGCCGCCGTTCACGACGCATTCGACGGCGTTCGAGTCGACGCTCAAGCGCGAGCTGGGCACAGCGGTCGACCTGGATGAAGTGTCGCTGGACATGGCGCGGTATGCGCAGCCAGACATGGAGCAGGCGTTCGCGGAGTTTCTGGGGAAGCGAATGTTGGAGTGGCAGCCGGACCTGGTGGTGCCGATCGGGGGGCCGGCGGGGAGGTTCGTGGCGAAATTCCGGAACAAGCTGTTGCCCCAGACGCCAGTGATTTATACGGGGATGGACCGGCGGACATTGCCGGCCGATGCGTTTGCGAACAACGCCACGTTCGTGGGAGAGAACTTCAATTTGAAGGGGCTGATGGAGGACATTCTCCAGCTCGATCCGGAGACGAATCAGGTCGTGGTGATACTCGGGGCGACCTCGCTGGAGCGGTTTTGGACGGCGGCATTCCAGGAGGCATTCGAGCCGTTCACGGGACGGGTGAAGTTCACGTGGGT
>DATKJG010000288.1:0-3347 GCA_035543215.1 Phycisphaerales bacterium
CTGGTCGTCAGACCCGGCGTTGGCGATTCACGGTCATCAACGCGATACAATGGCGTCCAATGACCACCGCCTCCGTCGCGCCATCCGTCACCCGTCGTTCCGAGCCCGCCAAGGCCACGCTCAAGGTGCTGGTCGCCGAGAAATTCGAGACGGTTGGCGTCGAAGGCCTCAAGAACCTCGGCTGCGATGTCAAGGTCGACACCACGCTGACCGCCGACACCCTCGCCGCCGCTGTCGCAGCGTTCGATCCCAACGTGCTGATCGTGCGCGGCATGAAGGTGCTGGCGACGGTCTTCGACACCGCCAAGTCGCTGGCGCTGGTGCTGCGGGCCGGAGCGGGGTACGACACGATCGACGTTGCCGCCGCGTCGGCCAAGGGCATCTTCGTCGCCAACTGCCCGGGGAAGAACGCGATCGCCGTTGCGGAACTCGCATGGGCGCTGATTCTCTCGTGCGATCGCCGCGTGCCAGATCAGACGTTCGATCTGCGCAACGGAGTCTGGAACAAGAAGGAATACTCCAAGGCGGCCGGTCTCTTCGGCCGCACCCTCGGCATCGTCGGCCTGGGACAGATTGGCAAGGAAGTGGCGCTGCGCGGCAAGGCGTTCGGCATGAAGGTTGTTGCGTGGTCGCGCAGCCTCACGGAGGACGCCGCCGACGCCATGGACATCGGTTGGTGCGAGAACATCCACAACCTCGCGAAGATGTCAGACGTCGTTTCGGTGAACTGCGCCGCGACCGCCGAGACAAAGAACCTCATCAATGAGCAGTTCTTCAACGCCATGAAGCCCGGCGCGTACTTCATCAACACCAGCCGCGGCAGCGTGGTGGACGAGAAGGCCCTGGCCACCGCCATCCGCTCCAAGAGCATCCGCTGCGGGCTCGATGTCTTCGCGCAGGAGCCGGCCGGCAACGACACCAAGTTCGTCGATGAGATCGTCAAGGAGCCGGGCGTGTATGGCAGCCATCACGTCGGCGCCTCGACCGACCAGGCCCAGAATGCCATCGCACGCGAGGCGGTGCGCATCGTCGCCGAGTACATCGCCAGCGGGCGTGTGCTCAACTGCGTCAATCGCGCCAAGTCCACGCCGGCCACGTGCATGCTGACCGTTCGCCACCTCAACAAGCCCGGCGTGCTGGCCCACGTCTTCTACACGCTTGGCCAGGCCGGCATCAACGTCGAGGAGATGGAAAACATCATCTATGACGGGGCGAAAGCCGCCTGCGCCCGCATCCAACTCGACTCGCCCCCCAGCGCCGAGCACGTGCACGCCATCGGCCGCAACGAGAACGTTCTGAGCGTGTCGATGGCGAACATCGGCAGGTAAAGAAAGAAGGAACGCCAAATCCCACGCGTTGCTTCGATGCGTGGGCCTTCGATCGCAACGCGAAAGTCGAGCCATGACCACCGCCACCATTCCATCCGCCGCCTCGTTCAAGGGCGCCAAGAACCTGCCGCATCGCATCTTCAACTTCTCCGCCGGCCCGGCCGTGCTGCCTGAGGAAGTGCTACTGCAGTGCCAGCAGGACATCTGGAGCATCTTCGATTCGGGCATCGGCATCATGGAGCACAGCCATCGCGGGCCGGTGTTCGATCGCGTGATCGACGAGGCCAAGGCCGACTGCCGCAAGATCGCCAGCATCTCCGACGACTACGAGGTGCTGTTCCTGCAGGGCGGCGCGACGACGCAGTTCGCCATGATCCCGATGAACTTCCTCTCGCCCGAGACCACCGCCGATTATCCCGACACCGGCGTGTGGACCACCAAGGCGATCAAGGAAGCCAAGATCTTCGGCAAGGTCAACGTCGCGTTCGAAGGCAGCAAGGTCGGCTACACGTATGTACCCTCCGACTCCGAGATCAAGCAGACCCCCGGGGCGGTGTACCTGCACTACTGCAGCAACAACACCATCTATGGCACGCGCTACAACAAGGCCCCGCAGGCCAACTCACCGCTGATCGTCGACGCCTCCAGCGACATCTTCAGCCGGCCGATCGACGTGAGCAAGCACGCGATGATCTACGCCGGCGCGCAGAAGAACCTCGGTCCGTCCGGTGTGGTGCTGGTGATCATGCGCAAGGATCTGATCGCCAAGGGCAGGAAGGGCCTTGCGAGCATGTTCTCGTACGAGAACCACGCCAAGAACGACTCGCGCCTCAACACGCCGCCGGCCTTCGGCATCTACGTCATGGGCCAGGTCTTCAAGTGGATCATCAAACAGGGCGGCTTGGCGGCGATGGAGAAGAAGAACGCCGACAAGGCCAAACTGATCTACGACGCGATCGACTCATCGAAGGGCTTCTACAAGGGCGTGGCCCGGCCCGATTCGCGCTCGCACATGAACATCACCTTCCGCACGGCCAGCGAGGACCTCGACAAGAAGTTCGTGACCGAGGCGGCAAAACTGGAGATGGACGGCCTCAAGGGCCATCGCGATGCCGGCGGCATGCGCGCCAGCGTCTACAACGCCTTCCCCGTCGAGGGCTGCCGCGTGCTGGCTCAGTTCATGGGCGACTTCGCGAAGCGCAACGGTTGACGGGTGGGGACGGCAGCCGACTGACGGGCGTTTCCGATAACGCCGCAGAAGAAATCGCTCTTGGCGTGGAGAGGTCCTGCGGTATATTGGTCGGTCCCGCCGCCCGTGTCGCCAGCAGGAGAACTCTCGCGTGCCTCAGGTGGACATCCGCAGAGCCCAGCGCATTTCCGTGCACGAGGTCGGCAATGCGCCCGTCAAGGTAGGCCGCCTGACCGACAACGACCTGGTGCTGCGCAATATCCACGTCAGCCGCCACCACTGCGTGATTGAGAAAGTCGACGGCACGTTGCGTGTGCGCGATCTCGACTCGCAGTCGGGCACGTGGGTCAACGGCGACCGGATTGACGAAGCAGTGCTCTACGCCGGCGATCGCATCTCCGTCGGGCCATTCGACCTGGTGCTGCGGGCCGCGCCCGAGGATGTCGACTTCATCTCGCGCAACTCGGCCCTCGATGAAGCGCTCAAGCATGTCACCGTCGACGACGACACGGGCCTGCCGGTCGAAGGCCCCGCCGCGCTCGTCGATGATCTGAAGAAGCAACTCGAGACCGAGCGCAAGCAGCATCGCAAGACGGCCGCCCAGGTCGCCGGGCTGCTGCAGCAGGTTGATGACCTGCAGGCGCAGATGGCGGCATCGGAGCGCTCGGGCCTCCTCCTTCATGAGGAACAGCCGCCCGCGAGCGACGAGCGAGTCGCCGAACTGGAGGAGGCGTTGGCCGAAGCGCAGGTTCGGGCTGTCAACGCCGAGCGCCAGCGAGCCGACGCGCTCACAGCCCGCGTCGAGGAACTTGAATTGTCGCTGCAATCGG
>DATKJG010000289.1:0-5754 GCA_035543215.1 Phycisphaerales bacterium
ACCGCCAAGGGCACGAAGTACTACAAGGACGACGAGCTCAACTGAGCGAGAAGCCGCCACACGTCAAGCTTGCCGGCCGATTGGGCCGGCAGGTTTGTTTTTGGAGTCAGAAGCGGCGAGGCTCGTACAACGTCGCCGGCAGTTGGTTCGCTCAGCGGTGCCTCTTTCAGCCGGGAGGAGCATCATCATGCTTCGAAACATTCGGCGATGCCAACGATGACCTGGTCGTGAATGTGAACGACCTGCTGATGGTGATCACGCACTGGGGCCTGGGCCCCGACTCGTGCTAGGCGGGCGAAGCGAACGAAGCGACGGACCATCTCCTGCGAGCGCTACGAATCGGACGACTTCTGTTTGCGAAGCACCGCATCGATGCGCCGCTTGATGCGGTTCATTTTCTCCACGGCCCGTTGCTCCTGCGCCTGAATCTCGGCCAGTTCCGCCAAGGCACGCTCGGCCTGATCGTCGACACGCGCGATGAGCTTGTTTATGTTGTGCCGGTGGACGGCCACCTGCGAAACTCTACGGGATGGCAACGAGCGCATCTGTAGGGAAAGCGAACGCAAGCGATCCCAACTTCTTGAGCTGGCCTTAGGGCTGATGCCCCGTGTGAATCTCCCCGTCACGCTCGTGCGGCGGCGAGGCGCTCTCGCAGCCCGGCTCATCGTCCAACTCGATGATGGGAGCGCCGGCCAGTGTCCGCTCGATCAGCGCGACCAGTTCCATGCCGCCGACGAGGTTGACGCGGCGGACTTCCTTGAGGAACCTTTCCAGGAAGGCTCGACTCCGAGGGGTCAGTTGAGATGGCTTTCGATCATGACAAGCCATGTCTCGACCTCTCTCTCTGTGTGACGCGTCGCCTTGGGGCTGCCGCGCATGAGCGGATCTATGAGCGCCGTCGCGCGGACTTGACGCGCTCCTGTCGGCCTTGCCGAACTCTTCGTTCAGGGGATGCGCGGCGCCGCCCCCCGCCCCCCTTCCAGGATCACCGCTTCGACGGCTGGCCGAGCACATCCTTCATCACCGCGTCGAGGTCGAGCAGGGCCTTGGCGCCATCGCCCTGGAACGAACTGCCGTGCATGGTCGCGAGCGTGCGCGGCTTCAGAGCAGCCAGACCCTCCAGCAGCGGACGCGTGTTGGGCGTATAGGGCATGTAGTCCATGAGCGGGCCGGCCTGGTACGAGGTGATGGCGCGGCGCACGCGGCCGAGGATGTCGGACTCGGTGAGCGGCTCGACATCGCCATCGTGATGGAACAGGTCGGAACAGAACAGCACGCGCTGCGTTTCCTCAAAGAGCACCCCGGCATCCCAGCCATGGGGCAGGTGCGGAGTTGAGCGGTAGCGGAATCGCAGGCGGCCGGTGGTGAAGGTTTCATCGGGCTGGAGGGCGCGCGGGGGGCGTTCGGCGAAGTCGTTGAGGTTCACCAGGGCGCCGACCACGCCCGTGACCGCCTGGGCGCGCGGGGCGACCTTGAGCCAGTCGTTGAGCGAGCCGCACTCATCGACCTCGAAGTGGCTGAAGCCGATCCATCGGAGTTTCGCCGGGTCGATGATTCTCTTCACGGCCTCGAGCACCTGCGGGAACATCCGCCGCATGCCGGTGTGATAGAGCAGCGGCTCCTCGTCGACGATGAGGAAGTGGTTGAACTGAAGGTTGATCTCGGGCATCAGGATGCTGATGCGGTGAACGTCACGAGCGATCTCGGTGATCGACGCCATGGATGCGATGTCCCCTTGGTGGCTGGCGGCTGCTGGCTGTTGCTGGCCTACTTGAGGCGGAGAGGGTAATCGAAGGCATTGGCTGTTGGCTATCGACGATTGGCCATTGGCGCGCCGCGAACGTACCAAGTCTCGGCATACTGCTGGTACGATGTCGCACTACTGGTTGGCGGTGCTCAGCCGGCCTCCTTTCCTCCGTCCCGGGCTCCTGCTCTCGGCGATCCGGCATCTCAACTGTCTGAGCACACCTCACTGAGCACATCTCATCATGGCCACCAGCAAGCATCGCGTCGTTGCGCGCTTGGGGTTCGCAGCGCTCCTGATCGTCACGGTCGTCCTGGCCGCAGGCATGCGCCGCGGCGATGTGCCGCGCGTCACCGTCCTCACGTGGAACATCTTCGATGGCGTCGCCGACTTCACCGGCCCGCCCGACATGGAACAACTCTGGCATGGCGAGAATGCCACCAGGTTCGGCGAGCGGGCTGACAGCATCGCCCAGATCATCGCCGAGCAGCATCCGCACATCATTTGCCTGCAGGAGGTCGCGCACTGGCGGGGCCTGATCCTGCTGGACCTGTACAACCACAACTTCTTGGCGATGCTCCAGCAGCGCCTGGTCGCTCTCGGCCTGCACTACGACATCGTCGGCATGCTCGAGACCATCAACTTCTACAGCCAGTTCGACAGCGGCGGCACCTTTCCTTCGACGCTTCGCTGGCGCGAGAACGTGGTCATCCTCGCGCGGCAGTCGACCCAGATCGAGGTGAGCAACGTTCGAACCCGCTCCTTCGACGACACGTTCACGATTTCGTCGCCAAGCCACAGCCTGGAGTTCCAGCGGGGCTGGATCGCAGCGGACATTTCCTACCGCGGCAAGCGGGCGCGATACGTGTGCACGCATCTCGAGCCGCGCTCATCCAGCGTGCGCCAGGACCAGGCGGCGCAACTGATCGACTGGCTGAGCGGCACCGGCCTGCCGGTCGTCGTCATGGGCGACATGAGCAGTCTCCCGGGAGGCGCTGTGCACACGCAGTTCACCGACGCCGGCTACCAGGATGCATGGGCAGCGATCCACGGCCTGCAGGCAGGCCCGACATGCTGCCAGTCGCCTGACCTGATGAACAGCACGAGCGAACTGGACAAGCGAAACGATTACGTGTTCCTGCGCGGCGCCCTCACGCCGGTCTCGATCAGTCGCGTGGGGCAGAATCAGTCCGATCGCACGCCGGGCGGCCTTTGGCCCAGCGATCACGCCGGGCTGGTGGCGCACATCGGGCTGGAGTGAGCGGGCGCAGGACTGAGGGGTAGGGAGAGGACTGAGTCCTGATCCCTCAGTCACCATCGTCGAGCACTGGCGGCTCATCGTTGTCGGTGGCGGGGTGGCTGAGCACGGTGCGCAGCAGCGAGAAGCGCTCGGTCTCCGAGCCGACATCGCCCTTGAACCAGATCGCCAGTCGCTCGGCGAGTTGGCGGCGGGGAATCGAGGCCGAGAGCAGGTGCGTGACGGTTTCGAAGACCTCGATGTGGACCATCGCCCCGTGCATGCCATTGAGCAGCGCGATGGAACGCTCGTTGTCGATGATCTCATCCATCGCGCCGAAGAACGCCAGCACCGGCCCGTTCACACGCGCGAGGTTGCGGCGGATGAACCGCTGCAGGCGCAGGAACTCGAGCATGAAGCGGGCCGAGACCTGCCGCGTGCGGCGGGGATCCCTTTCTAGCACTTCGCGCCATTTCAGGTTGCCGGTCAACTGCGCCACGCCAAACGGGAGATTCTGCAGGCGCGTGGGGGTGATGAACGCGCGGCCGAGCGTGGTCACCCTGCGCCACAGCGGCATGCGCACCGTGGATGCGAGGGCAGGCGAAATCAGCGCCAGCGAGCGGAAGAGTTCAGGATGGCGGATGGCGGTGGCGGTGACGATCGCGCCGCCTAGGGAGATGCCCATGCCATGCAGCGGCTGGGAGGGATGCCGTTGCGCGATTTCGCGGGCCATGCACGTGACGTCATCGACGAGCACGGTCCACGTCGCGGCGTGGGCCTTGATGCCTTCGGAGCGTGCGACGCCGCGGCGATCGAAGAGGTACATGGAGATGCCGCGGCTCTGCAGTTCGCTCGCCATACCGCTGTACCAGCCCATGTGGCTGGCGATGCCGTGCAGCAGAAGGACGACGGGGCCGGTGCCTTCAGCAGGGAACGATCGCACGGCCAGGCGCGTGCCGTCGGAAGCGCGGCAGTGCGTGAACGCGGCATCGGTCATGTGCGTTTAGATGCGCTGATTGCGCGTTCCTTCTTCGCTGGCTCCTTGCGGGATTGCTTGGCGGACTTGGGCGAGGACCTGTGGCCGTTCATCTCGATGGTCTGCGAGACGAGCGCATCTTCGCGGTCATCGTGACGATCGGTCAGGACAGCGGCCTTGGCCTGGAAGATGCGCTTGTTGCGCGAAGCGGTGGCCTGGGCCTGCTGGTGCCAGCCGGACTTCATCACGTTCAGGAGCGGCGGCTTGAGGCGCAGGCTCTTACGCTTGGCTGCGTATTCTAGGTTGAGTTCGGAGAGGTTCTTGTCCACCGCCTGCAGGAACTGCTTGAGGTCGCCGGGCGATGCGGACTGGTCGAATTCGACCATGAGCGCGTAGCGCGATTCCCTGGGGCGAGCCTCGGCCTTGAAATGGGCCAAGCGCACGCCCGCGTCTTTCGCGCTGCGCTCGAAGGCTTCGACCACCTGCTCGGCGCTGAGTTTCTCGCCGGTGATGCTGGTCATGCCGCTGCCCTTGCGCACGAACGCGATGACGGGCGCATCGAGATGGCGGCCGACGACCTGCACGACATCGTTGATGTCGTAGCGGTACAGCCCCCCGGTGGTGGTGATAATGATGTAATACGACTGGCCTTCCTCGAGTTCATGCGCACCGAGCGTTGGCCCGCGCCGCCACTTCTCATCGTCTTCATCGGACTCGACCTGTTCGACGGGAACGAACTCGAAGACGTTGCTGGCGATGGTGAGCACGCCGCCGGCGCCATCATCGCTCAACGGGATGCTGCCACGGGCCTCGGATGAGAGGTAGCCCCAGTCGCGCACGGGGAGGGGGCGATCACCATCGGGATTGAAGTAGTCATCGAACTGCTCGAGGTAGTGGCCGACGGTGCCGCCCTTCCAGCAGGCGATGAGCGCGAGGTCGGGCCAGTAGTCGGCGGCGAGGAGGCGGCCATCGCGGCGCGAGCGCGCCTTGTCGAGTTCTTTCGCGCGCTCTCGCAGAGGCTTGCGGCGCGTGCCGAGGGCTTCGCGCACGTGCGCGGGGAGGTTCTTGAGATCGCGCACAGTGCCGTCGGCAATGTCGCGCAGCAGGTCGTCGGCGTACTGATCGGCCATTTCACACAGCGTCACGACGCTGGAAGGATTGGCTGTCGCGAGGAACGTGACGCTTTCCTCGAGTGCGACTCGCAGGAGGCAGTAGTACTTCTGCTCGTAGTCATCGATTTCGAAGACGGGATAGGGAATCGAATAGGTGCTGCGCACGAAGCGCGGCAGGTCGCGGTACATCGTGCCAGAGGTTGAGCCGTAGGGCGTGCCATCGGGCGTGTGGCCTTCGACGGCGCGCGACACGAGCGAGACGACCTTCTTCTGGAAGATGGTGGGATGATCGCACAGCGCGTGGTACAGCCAGATGCGCATCTGATCGCTGTGCACGCGGCCCTGGCACGATGGCGTGACGGGAATGTACTTGGGCTTGCCGGTGGTGCCGGATGTGCGCGCGAACATAATGGGCGTTTCGGCGGTGAGGATGTTGTGTTCGCCGCGCGTCATGCGATCGATCTCATTGCGTACGTTCTCGTAGGTGATGATGGGGACGGCCTTGGCGTAGTCCTTGAGCGTCTGGATCGCGCCGAAGTTGTGCGTGCGGCCGTATTCAGTTTCGCGATTGCGCTGCAGGATGGTGGTGAGCAGTTGCTGCTGCGTGGCTGCGGAATCGCGTGCAGCGCGCTCGAAGCGCCGCGCCGCTGCGCGACCGGTGGCGGACACCAGCAGACGGGTCATC